>JBGYGP010000122.1:0-17364 GCA_041820645.1 Proteiniphilum sp.
CGACATCATGAAAGGGCTCACCAATTGGGACCTGATGAATTGTGTGGCGTATCGCAAAGAATTTTTAGCAGGATTTATTACGGAAATCTATCAACGCGATTTCAGGGAAGCAATAGATGATGCCAAAGAGAAAATGAATTGTGTAATAGAGGATACCGTTCGGGCAGATATTGGTGGAGACAAACAAAAAATACATTCTCTGAAGACACAATTCAAAAACGTAAAATTCAAACATCTGTTGTTACCTGTATGGATTAGCGCTTTCAAGTTCAACGACAGACTTTATCAGTTTGTGATAAATGGTCGAACGGGGCAAGTAATCGGGCAATATCCGAAAGACAAGACGAAAATTATCATGCTTGTTGTGGCAATTATAGCAATTATCGTCGCACTCATCATGATATTCGGGGAATAGTGTGCAGGCAACGGAGCAGGGAAGAAATATTTTTTCCGATTCCTGCTCCAAACCTCTCCCAAACATTGATTAAGATGGCTAGAAAAGGAATTATATGGTTTTCGGTTTTTATAGCTTTGCTTTTAATTCTTCCTTTTTTTTGGAGAAACTACAACGGACTGGTAAAGAGGGAGGAAGCTGTAAATATGTCGTGGTCGCAAGTAGAAAACCAATACCAGCGGCGAGCCGATTTGATAATGAATTTAGTGGAAACAGTGAAAGGATATACTGCTCATGAACAGGAGACATTCAGGCAGGTAGTCGAGGCGCGTGCCAAAGCTACTCAACTGACGATGAATCCAGAGAATCTTAGTGCAGAGAGTTTACAGCAGTTCGACAATACTCAAAGCGAATTGTCTCAAGCCTTATCGCGTTTGTTTATGGTGGTGGAAAACTATCCCGATTTAAAAGCCAGCGAAAACTTCGTCATGTTGCAGGCTCAAATCGAAGGTTCGGAAAACAGAATTGCAGTAGAACGGAAACGTTTTAACGAAGCGGTAAATACATACAACACTTTTCGACGGCAGTTTCCGAGAAATATTGTCGCAATCCTGTTTGGTTTTGAAAAAAAAGAGTATTTCGGAGCCGGTGCAGATGCAAAAACGGTACCCGATATAAATTTTAGCCACACATTTCGGAACGATAGAAACGATAGACAACACAGTAAAACATAAACAACGATGAAGATAAAATTAGAAATAATAGTGCTTGTTTGTCTCCTCGCTCTCAGCAGTGCAGCTGCCGAAACACGGCATCGGTATCGAGTGCAAGATGTCCCGAATGTGCAATTGCAGGATTACACGCGCTATGTGAGCGATCCTGAAAACATTTTGGAAATAAAAGACATTACCCTTTTGGACGAGAAGGCTGCGGAATTGCGTGACTCGCTCGACCTGCAAACCTCTATCGTGGTGCTACCTCATATCGATAACGAAGAGTACGGTTCCGCACGCGATTTTGCCAACCAACTCTTCAATACCTGGGGTATTGGTGACAAGGAGACCAATCGCGGGTTGCTTATTCTGCTCCTTACTGCCGAGGGTGAACGCGAAATAGTTTTCGAAACCGGATACGGAACGGAAGAAACTCTTACCGATGGTTTGTGTCAACTTATACAGACAAAAAAAATGCTCCCCTTTTTGAAAGAAGGAGAATACGGTAAAGGACTCATCGCCGGCGTAGAAGAAATAGAGAAAGTGTTTAAAGGCTCTTCCGAACTTTTGTTGAAAGACCCTTTGATGAGCCAAGAAGTCTGGATTGTCATAATTTGGATTGTGGGAGGATTAATCATCGTTCTTATTGTAGAAAAGATAAGGAAAAAACGCATTGTAGCAAGTGAAAATCAATATGTATCGGCTGCAAAATACGACTCGCTTTCGGGTATCGGTTGCGTGATGGCGATATTGTTTCTCCCGTCCTATCTCATTTTTATGATTTATAAGGAAATAGCAAAGAAAAGTGATATTCCGAAACTTAATTGTGAAAAATGTCATGCCAAAGGCACTGTAATTCTGAGAAACGAACCACAAGTAGTTCAAAAGGCTATACCCGGACAAAACGGACTGAAACATTACCATTTCATTTGCAAGGCTTGCAATTACGAACACAAGGAGCTTGTTTCCTACGAGTACGAAAAACCGCAGTCCAAATCAGGTAGTAGTAGTTCCTCTACTTACCGAAAAAGCGGCGGTTCAACATGGGGGGGCTCTTGGGGAGGCGGTAGCAGCGGAGGCGGTGGATCTTCCACGAAATTTTAAAGAAAATTACTTCGGGGTCAGGAATGAGAAAATGAGTATCGACTCCCTTCTTGGTTTTTGGATGAGAAAAATAAATATTTCCTATCGTTATTAGACCTCAAACCATTAAAAAGGTATTTATAAACATATAAACAGATAAAAAAAGAGTATGAAAAGAGCATTTATCATCGTATTGTCGTTTTTGTTGACGATCATCACCGTTCAAGCGCAAAAGAAAGAGAAAGTAATCCTTGATACCGATATGGTAGAGGTATTCGATGACGGTATCACCATGATGATGCTGGCCAACGCTCCTAACATCGATTTATTGGGTGTAACCATTGTAGTGGGCAACACATGGGTTCCCGAGGGAACAGCTTATGCTATCCGTCAGTTGGAGACCATCGGCAAATCGCATATTCCGGTTGCTCCCGGTATCCGCCAACCTATTTACCCCAGTCGGTTCGAAACCATTAAAAACGAGCGTATCCTTTTCGGTATCGGCGATGCGTATGTAGGCGCCGCAGGATATCCCGAACCCAAATCTTGGGAATCGGTTTATCTACAAAAATACGGTAGCGAACCCCAGGTGAAACCGTTGGATATGAAAGGCGTAAACTTTATTATTGATCAAGTAAAGGCAAATCCAAATGAAATTACCATTATCGCCATCGGAACGTGTGTGAATCTGGCTACTGCTGTGCGTATGGCTCCCGAGATTGTGCCGCTTATCAAACGCGTGATTTATATGGGAGGCTCTTTCTTCAAACCCGGAAACACCACGCCGACAGCGGAATTTAACTGGTGGATGGATCCCGAAGCCGCCAAGATGTGCGTACGGACACCATTCAACGAACAAATTATCGTGGGTTTGGACGTGTGCGAAAAGATGCCTTTCGTGAAAAGTAAATATGAAGAGATTATCGCTATCACCAAGAATCCTGAGCTAAAGAACATGTTGAAGCGTAATTTCCTCAATACATTGTTTTTGGAAAACCCCGATTACGTACACTATATCTGGGATGTGATTGCAGGAGCCATCATGATTGACCCGACATTGATTCGAGAAGAGGTAACGCGCTATGTGGATGTAAACTCACAATTCGGATTCTCTTACGGGCAATCGGTGGCTTTCGAAAATAACCAGCCTGTAGGAACACAAAAAGCACGCGTCATCCTTACTGTGGATAGCGACCGCTTGTGGAAAATGGTGGAAGATTATTGCACAAAATTTTAGAGAAAAGAGAGAAGGAATAAAAATATTAAAACGTCTTTCGTATTTTTGTGTAAAAAATGAAATATATATCAATCGTCATATCGGTTTTTCTCAGCTCGCTGCTTGCCGCATGCACCCCGGACGATAATAGACCTGATGTATCCTTTTATTACTGGCGTACGGTATTCGAACTTTCGGATGTCGAGCGTCAGGCTTTACACGACAACGAAGTAAACAAAATTTACATTCGCTATTTTGATGTAGATGTAGATCGGCGTGGCAAAACGTTTCCCGAAAGTCCGATACGTTTTGTTCATAAACCCGAGAATATACAAACGATTCCGGTAGTGTATATCAAAAACAAAGTCATGCTGCAAGACAGTTTGTCTGTGGATGAATTGGCCGGACACATTATCAGTTATATCGCGTTGATAAACGATTCTGCCGGTATCAAGACGTTTGACGAAATACAAATTGACTGCGATTGGACACTCAAAAGCCGCGACAAATTTATGCAGTTTGTGGATACACTGAAACGAAAAAGTGGAAAAAAACTATCGGCAACCATTCGTTTGCATCAAGTAAAACACTACACCTCTACTCGTATCCCCGACGTGGACAAAGGGGTATTGATGTATTACAACATGGGGAAAATAGCAGCCGATACACTCAATTCCATTTATGACAGGAACGTGGCTAAACGATATATCGAAAGTTTGAAACACTATCCGCTTAGACTTGATATTGCGCTCCCTGTTTATTCATGGGGTGTTGTAATTAGGGATGACAAAGTGTTTAGGTTGGATGGTAAGATAAATATTTCTGATTTTCAGAATGATACTAACTTTACAGTTTCGCCACGTTCAAAAATTATAGAAGTGCGAAATTCGAACATCAAAGGCGGACAATATTATTTGAGAAACGATAAAATAAAAATTGAAGATATATCGGAACAAGACCTTTATCAGATTGTAAAAGATATTAAGAAACAACTGCCGTATTCACCGAATGAGATAATATTTTTTGATTTGAATCAAACCAATATAAAACGATATGAGAAAGAAATTTTCAAAAAAAATGGCTTACCGTTTTTAGTTTTTTGTTTACTGCTATTGTAATCGCTTTAGCTTGTGGTAATTGGGATATAATGTATATCCACTCGAATTTTGCACCCGAAGTTATTCCGAATAAGGGATACACTCCTTTTTTCTACGAACCCAATGAGCCTTTCTACGGAATTGGACATGATAGAGAACACACTACACGGTTTAATGACGATGTCGTTAACGATTGGTATTCATTTGTAAAAGGTAAAATAAGCAAAGAGGATATTGCTTTACTGCTTCTTTCCGATGAGACAAACGATGAATTGAATGCGTTGAATAATTATGTAGTAGAAGGTAAAACCAATGCGTCTGTAAAAAAAAGGAGCGGGAGCATAGACTTAAATGATACCCATGTACGTGCATTCATAGAATTCGCCTACATCGCCAAACAGCTTGATTTACTGATTGTACCAATCGGAGATTGGGATTATTATCAATCGGCACGCACCAATGGAAAGGGCATTCCGAAAACACTTTTAGACACGTTTGCTGAGAAATATGAGAAGACTTCTGACCCATTTTTGAAAAATCGCTATTGGTTTCAGTGTCTCAAGGCACTCTTCTATGCTAATCAGCATGATGCTTTTGAACGATTTTTCAATAAAACAAAGCAGAACGTGGAGCGCAATATTCTTTATTATAGAGCATTGGGGTATTTGGCAGCTTTCTATTACGAGAAAAAAGATTTCAATACTGCCAATAGATTGTATGCCGAAATTTTCGACAAGGTTCCGACGATGCGAACCGTAACGGTATATTCTTTTCATGTGCAGAGCGAGAACGAATGGCAACAAACCTTGAAAAATGCAGCCAATACAGACGAAAAGGTTGCCTTATGGACGCTATTGGGATATTATGCAGACGAAGAGAGAGCAATTAATGAAATCTATAAACTTAACCCTAAAAGCACACATCTCAATTTATTACTTACACGATTAGTAAACAAAAAAGAAGAAGTTCTTTTATCAAAGGTGGAAGATGATAATGGGAAAGTGGATATGAGTTTTGTTAACCCTGTTTTGCGTATTGCCGAAGAGGAAAAAACACTCAATCCTTATTTATGGTATTTAGCAGCCGGTTACGTAAGCATGTGGAAAGCAGAATATGACGCTGCGGAAAAATATTATGCCAAAGCCGAAAGATTGCTCCCTTCGACACAACCTCTTGTCGTTGAACAACTGAAACTGCTGCGGCTCCTTAATTCTGTAAGCTCTATACAATCTATCAAAGGTAATAATGTAGAGAAATTGACGGATGAGTTACGATGGCTGTTTTTGTCCGAGAAACAAGAAAAAATCAGAAGCTATTATGCAACAGAAAAATGTCAAGAATATCTATCGACAATTTATGCCAAAAACAACAATCCTCTTTATGCCGAATTATTGAAGCACAACGATGATTTTTATTTACAAAACCGTAATTTGGACGTAATGCTCTCTTTTTTACTTAAAACCGATAAAACACCTTTCGAACAGCTTTTGCAGGATATATATCCCATTTCGGCTGACGATATTTATCATTACAAAGCAATCATTGCGACATTTAACGATGATTTGGATACAGCAATCAGTAATATGCAGAAGGCAGGAAAACTTGCCCACACCGAATTGTACGGAAATCCGTTCAACGGATTTATAAAAGACTGCCACGAATGCGACCATCAACGCAAGCAAACCGTAAAATATACATTGCTTGGTATGTTGATGAAAATGAGGGAGATGAAACAGGCTGCCGAACAAAACAATGATGTTTACAACAACAGCTTGTTGATAGGAAACGCTTATTACAACATAACATTTTATGGCAATGCGCGACTGTTCTGGCTGAGTACTCTCACGGGCGGGACAATACCTTCAAACGAAGAAAATATTGCTATCTTTGCCAAAAAAATGTTTACCGACTGTTCCATGGCGAAAAAATACTATCTAAAAGCCGCTGCTGCCACCCAAAACGATGAGGAAAAGGCAAAAATAGCCTATTTACTTGCCAAATGTCAGCGTAACGATTTTTACAGCCAATATTATTCAGAAGATAAAACACCCATTGAAGCCTCTCGAGCATTCTTTTTCGCATGGGACGGATTTAAGGAGTTGAAAAGCAAATATGCTCATACCCGGTATTATAAAGACGTTATTAATGAGTGTGGATATTTTGATTATTTTGTGAGGAGAAGCAGATAAAACAGCCGGAAAACTACTCTGCGATAAGCTCTGAACATCAAATTTTGAAAGCATTGATTGTAAGGTGAAAATATTTATTGATAATATGGAAGTAAGCGTTCACACGGGAGCAAATGTGTTGGATGCGCTGCGGGTTTATTATGCTGCGCTCGGCAAGAAAACGCCGCGAGTTTTGCCTGAAATTACTGATGGTTACGGCAATACAGTAGCCACTGACGGAGAGTTATCGGAAGGAAACCGACTTTATATAATGAAAAGCTAAAAAGGTGCAACACATATCAAAGTTGACTGTTTTGTTTGCCCTCTCACTGTTTGTGGGAGCTTGTGGCGCAAATCGAAAGGCTGCAGTACCGACTGCCATAGAAAGGAGTATAGTAATTCTTGCTGTAAACGACATGCATGCCGCTATTGATAATTTTCCGCGCTTCGCCTACATGGTGGATAGTTTGCGTTCTGTTTATCCCGATATGCTGCTGATATCGGCAGGCGACAACCAAACCGGTAATCCCGTAAACGACCAGTATCCTGAGAAGGGAATGCCTATAATTGAGTTGATGAATGCCGTAAAGTTTGACCTTTGTGCTGTTGGCAACCATGATTTTGATGTAAAACCGGATGGATTTGCCCGGATTATCAATCGTGCTGAGTTTGATTTTATCTGTGCTAACCTAACGACTCCTGGCGATAAAGATTTTCGCATTACACCATATAAAATTATCAGAATGCCCAATGGCTTAAAAATAGCATTTGTTTCGCTTTTGCATATCAACAGCGGCGGCATTCCGGATACTCACCCCAACAATGTGAGTGGGTTTGCGTTTTCGGAACCTTTCAGTGTGGCGAAAAATTATCTTCCGTTAAAAGATAGCTGTAATGTATTGATTTATTTAAACCATCTGGGTTTCGAAAACGATGTACAATTGGCCAATCAGCTGCCTGCCGCGAAAATAGATGCCATCATCGGAGGACATTCACATACCAAAATCGACAAAGAGCAACTCCACAATGGCATACTTATTACTCAGGCCGAACGTAAACTTAAGTATGCCACCCTTATCCGCCTCCTTGTAAAACCCGATGGCAGTGTAGAACGTTCCATGCAATTGCTCACTGTGAATAAAGGGAATGAACGAGCCGATATTCGAGCTGCGGTGGATAAATTTAACGATAACCCCAATCTTAAAGAGCAGATTGCCCTGGCAGAAGACGATTTTACCTCGTATGAGCAGGTTGGCTATCTGATGGCAGACGCCTTACGTGCAAGCACCAAGGCCGATATTGCTCTCGTCAATCCAGGGGGGGTACGCATAGAGCATTTACCTAAAGGAAAGGTGAGCATCCTTGATGTTTATTCTATGGATCCGTTTGGCAACGAAACCGTACGGTTTTGTCTTACCGGTATCGAGATAAGATCGCTGTTAATCAATGCATTTGAGTTGGACGAGTTTCTGCCTATTTACCCTTCGGGAATGCATTCGCGATATACACTGACCGGTGACAGAAACGTTAAAGATGTCCGGCTATTTATGTCCGATGGCACGCCTTTGGATATGAATAAAACCTACACCGTGGTAATGAATAATTACATGGCATCGGTGTATAAATATGAACATAAAGATCCCGGTATCGGGCTTTTCATGCCTACTGCGGAAAGTACGATAGAATATTTACGTGATTTGAAACGGATACCGAGTTATAAAAACGAAAAAAGAACAGTAATAGAATAAATCCTAAAGCATGACGTTCGAAAAGAGAAGTGCGTTTTCTATTAAAAAAAAATAAAATATTAACAGATGAAAAAAACATTTATGTATGTATTTGTTGCTGCTGTGTGTAGGGGCAACGCAGCGTGCAGAAGCCCAGTTCAATTTAAAACAGGCAGGCAGACAACTTGAGAACTCAGCGAAGAGACAAGTAAAAACTTAGGTTATACACTATTTTGGTGTTTATGAAAATTGCTTGATAATAAACGAGGACATGGAAGTATGTCACTCTATACGTATTCAACCTCTAAAAATCGTTTATAAAACCAAGTATAACAGTAGCTCCACGGAGTACGACTCTCGAAAAGATATTGTTCGGGTTGACACAAAAGGAGGAAAACTGCCTGATGACGCTGTTGTAACAATATCGGGAGATATAAATTAAAGAAAATCCAACCATTCTTGGATTTGCAGGACAGATAAGTTTCGATATTGATACTTTCATAAGGAGTGCCCGGGTATATTCAAATATCAATATATATGAGTAAAAATGATAGCCGATAACATTTGAGTTGAGCATAAATCAAACGGTTCGCAAAGAAGAAGACCCTGTAACCTCAAAGATTACAAAAATATTGAAACTGTAAATTGGTCTTTTAACTTATGGGATCAACAAAGAACATCATAAAAAAATAAACTCGTAAACAATAATATCAATAGATTAAATAACAAAATGAAGACAATAGTAGCATTAATGGTAACTTTCTCAATATTGATTGCTTGCAACAACAATCAGAAAAAGCCGCCACAATCATTGGCGCAAGACGATAAGTCGCTGGTGTTTTCTTTTGAAAAACAGTTCTATCTTGGAGGCTTGAAATTCGAAACCACTATTAACCTAATCGTTCAAGCCGATGGGAAAGTGAGCGGAACTATAAAATCCAACGAATACGAAAACGAAGATGATGTTCAGACCGTCGGTTTTTCGGGAACGCTTTCGGATGGTAGTATAAATATAAAATTCAATGGCGAACCGCCTCTCATGGGTGCTGCTTCAGAGTGGACAGATAAACCATGGAGGATCGTAAAAAAAGGAGATAACGACATACTTGTCATTATTTTTGATTCGAAAAATTACGAAACCAACGAATGGGAAGAGACCGAATATGAATTTGAGGAGTTTAAAAACCTGAAACCGGAAGCTGAGGGGGATGTGTATTAACTCCGATGGAGTCGTTTCCGTATCTGTTTACATGAATAAAATGTTCAATCAGCTAATTGCTGATTGAATTAAAATAGATTTCCTGTCCTAGCATAAAATCAAGTAAGAAATACAAACAAAGCGATGACAGGCAGGGAAATTTGATGAAAATTATTTCCACATAACGGGAGGAATGGGACTATTAAGGGCTATCCGTATCAATTTATCCATCAAGTGCAAAGTGTAGCAGGGAAAAGCGATTTTAAATTGAGGAACTATCAAAAAGATAAAATAATGAAGACTAAGAGTAATGCGATAACCCCGACAGGCAAATTAAATAAAAATATCAACCAACCCGTAAAATTAGGTTGGTTGAGTGTAACCGCATTTGTTGTAGCCAACATGATTGGTTCCGGCGTTTTTACTTCGTTGGGATTTCAATTGGCCGGAGGTATTCACAATGTGTTTGCACTGCTTATGCTTTGGATCGTAGGAGGTATAATTGCGTTGTGTGGTTCGCTCGTTTACGGTGAGTTGGGTGCCGCGATGCCTCGTTCGGGTGGGGAATACCATTACTTATCCAAGCTGTATCATCCGGTAGTGGGCTTTCTGTCCGGCTGGATATCGCTTACCATCGGTTTTGCCGCTCCGGTAGCGTTAGCTTGTATGGCGTTGGGTCGCTATTTGGGAGGTGCTTTTACGTTGGAGTCACCTCTCGCCGTCGCTATTGTCGCACTAACGTGCATTACGTTGATACATTGTTTCAGTGTGCGAGCAGGCAGCCGATTTCAAAATGTATTCACTCTTTTTAAGGTGTTGCTTATTTTGGCGTTTGTGCTGTGTGCATTGTGGTTTAGTCCTCAATTGCAACCGATAAGCATCTTGCCGCAAAAGCAATCATGGAACGAGGTGATAAGCCCTGCCTTTGCCGTAGCGCTTATTTATGTATCGTATTCCTATTCCGGATGGAACGCATCGGCTTATATTGCAGGCGAAATAAAAAAACCACAACAGGCGTTGCCCCTGTCGTTACTCATTGGTACCATTGTGGTAACTGCGCTTTATGTCTTGCTCAACTACACATTTTTGCAGACCACCCCAATTGAAGAAATGGAGGGCAAACTTGAAATAGGTTTTATCGCCGCTTCCCAAATAATAGGGGCGAAAGGTGCCAATATTATGGCAGCACTTATTGCTATGCTCCTGGTATCATCCATCAGTTCTATGGTGTTTGTGGGACCCCGCATATCACAAGTTATGGGCGAGGATATGCCTCTGCTGCGTTTCTTGTCGGTGAAAAACGGAAAGCATATCCCTATTTACGCCATTTTAATGCAGTACATCATCAGCCTGATGTTCATCTTTACCGATTCGTTTGAAAAAGTTCTAACGTATTCCGCCTTTACGTTCAACATATTTACATTTCTTACCGTGTTCGGGATTTTTATCCACAGACGGAAATACAAACATGCTGAACGTCCTTTTAAAACATGGGGTTATCCGGTTACTCCTATTGTTTTTTTGTTATTATCGGCATGGACTATGTATTTTTTGTTAGTTAAAAACACGGCTGAGTCGTTATACGGATTGGGCACGATTGGTATCGGACTTATCATTTATACAATAAATAATTATCTTATGAAACGAAAATCAGCAAAAGTTAAAAAAAAGATTAAATTTGCACCCATTACCATCCGGCTATTTATTGGATGGATATTGTTTTTCGGGATGGTATCATGCAATAATTTCAGTAAAAAAGCGACAGAGACTCCTGTTTCGGAAGTGAAGGTTCCCGACTCCGTACCTCCCGTTGCTTATGACCAAACTCTTACCGATATTGCCCGATTTATTGCCGGTATGCCGGTGGAGGAGAAAAGTACACTTTTTGCTCTTTCGCAAACTCAAGAGTGGAAAGAGTATGCCGCTCAATGCGACTCAAATTGGTTACGTTATCAAAATCAGGTAATGCTTTCTATCAAAAGTTGGGTAACAACGGAAATATCCGAAGCCGCAAGTAACATCGAAACCCTTTTTTATCCGTTTAGCGGTCCCGATTTCTTGAATGCCAATATCTATTTTCCTCAAGCAACAGAATATATCATGTTCGGGTTAGAGCCACACGGTTCAATCCCTGCCCCCTCCCAAGTAAAACCCCAAAAGATGGCGGCTTATCTCAATTCTTTTTCCGAGGCGATAAGAAGTGTTGTTAATGATAGCTTCTTTCATACAAAGAGGATGAAGAAGAATTTTGAAAGCGAAGAACTTGATGGAACAACACCGTTGTTGTTGTTGTTTTTAGCTCGCGCCGACAAACAAATTGTCGGGATAAAACCTTTTCGATTTAGCGAAAAAGGAGGTCTTAACTATCTGGACGAATTTGTAACCTACAAAGGAGAATCGGGCTATGGTTCAGGTGTGGAAATATCGTTTTGCGAGAAAAACGGAAATACGATTAAAAAAATCATCTACTTTTCTGCCAATATCGCTGACGGTGGATTGAGTATTAATCCGCACACTCGCGAGTTTTTACAAACCATTCCCACATCTTGTGCCTCTTTTGTAAAATCGGCAACTTATCTGATGCACAAATCCTATTTTTCCATTATTCGCAACACGGTTTTAGAGCATTCCGATTTGATTTTACAGGATGATTCGGGAATTAAATATGCCTACTTCGATCCCGAAAAATGGGATATCCAATTATACGGACACTATAAAACACCGATTCCCCTATTTAAAGAGCATTATGAAGCCGATTTGTATCAGGCGTATCAGGGTACAAACGTAAAACCATTGCCTTTCCGAAGCGGATACAATTCAACCTCAAATATGCTTTTGGCAAGAAAGAAAAAATAAAAGCCGATGACTCTATAGGTTGTTTATTGTCAATTATTGCTGTCCGATAAGAATTTCGATTATACAGTGAATTTATCGGACAGCAATAATATTTAATGAACTCCGAAAGCGCATTAATTGACTCCGGAAGTTCATCAATTAACTTCGGAACATATTTAAAATAACTCCGGAAGTACATCAATTAACTTCAGAACATATTTGAAATAACTCCGGGAGTGCATCAATTAACTTCAGAAGATATTTAAAATAACTCCGAAAGTTCATCAATTAACTTCAGAACATATTTGAAATAACCCCGGAAGTACATCAATTAACTTCAGAAGATATTTAAAATAACTCCAGAAGTGCATCGATTAACTCCGGGAGATAATTAAAATAACTTCGGAGGTGCATCAATTAATATTGCTGCCCGATAAAAACCTCAATTCATCAGAAATAAGATAAGACGAGAGCGCTGAATTGGCTTTCAGCGCTCTTTGTCTTGAGCGTTATCGGTTTTCGTTGGAAAAAGAGTACGGGAAGTCCTCTTTTTGTGTACCTCGGGTTGTGTTCGGAGTTTCGGACATCGTGATGTCGATTTTTACCCCTTTCATCAAATTCTCGTGTGTTAAAAAATTCTTCGAATAATATTCCCCATTCAGTTTATAATCTGCAATATAGCGTTTATCCTTACTATTGTTTTCCGCTTTTATTTCAATCTCATTTCCATTTTCGAGGTGGATTATTACTCTTTTAAACAACGGAGAACCGATAACATATTCGTTGCTGCCCGGACAAACCGGATAAAATCCCAATGCGGAAAACACATACCAAGCCGATGTTTGTCCGTTGTCTTCGTCTCCGCAATATCCGTCGGGGGCAGGAGTGTAGAGTTTGTCCATCACTTCACGTACCCAATACTGGGCTTTCCACGGCTCACCCGCGTAATTATAGAGATAGGGCATGTGTTGTATGGGCTGGTTTCCATGGGCATATTGTCCCATATTCATGATTTGCATTTCGCGGATTTCGTGAATTACTCCACCGTAATAACTGTCATCGAAAATCGGAGGCGTTACAAAAACCGAATCCAGCATCTTTACAAATTGAGTTTTACCGCCCATCAAATCGATAAGTCCCTGCACATCATGAAATACCGACCAGGTATAATGCCAACTGTTTCCCTCGGTAAAAGCATCGCCCCATTTTGTAGGGCTGAAAGGCGATTGGAAAGAACCGTTCTTGTTCTTACCCCGCATCAAATTGTATTCTGAAGAGAACAGGTTTCGATAATTTTGAGAACGTTTTGCAAACAAATCGATTTCGGATTGCGGGCGGTTAAGCGCTTTGGCCAATTTATAAATTGTCCAGTCGTCATAAGCATATTCCAAAGTGCGGGCAGCATTTTCGTTGATTTTAACATCGTACGGCACATAACCCAACCTATTGTAATACTCATGCCCGAGACGACCGGTAGAAGAAACTCTGGGATGCACATTTTCGGTTCCATGAAGCATTGCCCGATAGAGAGTTTCGATATCGTAACCGCGTAATCCTTTCAGGTAAGCATCGGCAACAACAGAAGCCGAATTATTGCCAATCATGATTCCTCTGTGGCCGGGGCTAGCCCATTCGGGCAGAAATCCGCTTTCTTTGTAGGTATTTATCAATCCTTCTTGTATTTCGAAGTTTACGGAAGGATACATTAAATTGAGGAGAGGGAACAACGCCCGGAATGTATCCCAAAATCCGGTATCGGTGTACATGTATCCGGGCAAAACCTGTCCGTTGTATGGGCTGTAATGCACAATATTTCCGGCAGCGTCGATTTCATAAAATTTACGAGGAAAGAGTAGCGAACGATAAAGCGTTGAGTAAAAAACCCGTAAGTTATCGATGTTGTCATCCTCTATTTCAATTTTACCCAATACTTGGTTCCAGATAGCGCGTCCCTCAGATTTTATTGTTTCAAAATCTTTATCTTCCACCTCTTTGAGGTTTTGCCAAGCCTGTTCGTAACTGATAAACGAAGAGGCTGCCCTGACGGTCACTTTTTCACCTTTCCGCGTAGCAAAACCTATCGCTGCTCGCGCATGATTGCCCTGAAGCTTGAGGTTGTTGGAAATGGCAGTTCCATCGGCAGTTTGTGTAAAATCGAAAGTTTTATCGAATACGATAACGAAATAGTTCTTAAAGTTTTCAGGGACACCGCCGCTATTGCGCGTTGTATAACCGATAATCGCATTTTTCTGAGGAATAATCTCAACATAAGAACCTTTGTCGAATGCGTCAATCAAAATAAAAGATTTTTGATTTTCAGGAAAAGTCATGCGAAAGATAGCGGCTCTTTCGGTGGGTGCTATTTCGGTAGTCACGTCATAATCGGCCAGATATGCGCTGTAATAATAAGGCTTTGCAATCTCTGCTTTGTGAGAAAACCAGCTTGCCCGCTTTTCTTCATCATACTCTATCTTTCCCGTCATCGGCATAATGGAAAACTGGCCGTAATCGTTCATCCATGGACTGGGTTGGTGCGTTTGCTTGAATCCGCGGATTTTGTCGGCATCGTACCGATAAAACCATCCGTCGCCCATCTTTCCGGTTTGAGGCGCCCAAAAATTCATTCCCCAGGGACGGGCGATAGCGGGATAGGTATTTCCGTTGGAGAGTTCGAATTTAGATAACGTCCCCATCAAAATATTCACATAATCAATCGGCTCGGTTTTCGATTGAGCCATCGTAAAATAGGAGACAAAAGATACTATAAACAGTGATAATCTGTATTTCATTTATTTAAAGTTTTGTAAGATGTAATTTGTTTTCTTTTTCAAGCCGGAGGATTAATTCTCCGAACAATGTATTTACCCATGCAAACCAACTGCGTGTAAAATTCGACGGATTGTCTTTGTGAAAAGACTCGTGCATAAATCCGGTATCGGCGTCGGTATCTCGAAGCATCCGCAGGCAATGTCTGATTTCGTCCTCGTTGTCGCTGGTTTGTGCGCGCATGATGATACTCATCGGCCAAATCATATCGTATCCTACGTGGGGGCCGCCAATTCCTTCACCTGCCGTTCCTTTGAAAAAATAGGGATTATCGGTGCTCAACACGAGTTTGCGGGTGTTTTGATAGATTGGATCATGAAAATCAATCGTATCGAGGTAGGGCATTGCCAAAAGGCTTGGAATATTGGCATCATCCATAAAGTAGGTGTTTCCGAATCCATCGACTTCAAAGGCGTAAACTTTTCCATATCGGGGATGCTCTACGACGGCATATTTTCTCAAGGCATCTTCCACTTCTTGTGCCAATTCGCGACATTCGGTTGCGAAGGCAGTGTCACCGGTAACCTGTTCAGAGATTTCGGCCGTTTGTTTCAAGGAGGTAACCGCGAAAAAGTTGGACGGAATCAAAAAACCAAAAGTGGTAGCGTCATCGGAAGGACGAAACGATGAAACAATCAATCCCACAGGATTTACCGGATTTCCGTATCCTTTGTTATTCAATGTATCGAGTTGCCTATCGGTTACTCTCAAAAACTGGTAAGGGCCTAAATCGTTTTTCCGCTGCTGTTCTTTAAAGGTTGCCACAACCAATTTCATTGCTTTTTTCCAGTCGGCATCGAATATAGAGGTATCGCCAACTTGTTTCCAATAGTTATATGCCAATCTGATGGGATAACATAGAGAGTCGATTTCCCATTTTCTCTCGTGCAACATCGGTGTCATCTTCGTCGCATCGCTCATCCATTCGCCGTTTGGTTTTGGGTAAGGGTTAAAGGCATTCGCATACGGGTCTATCAGGATACATTGCGTTTGACGATTTATTAGTCCTGCAACCATTTGTTTGAGTTGATTGTCTTCTTTCATCAACGGCAAATAAGGCCATACCTGTGCCGATGAGTCTCTCAACCACAAAGCGTCGATATCTCCGGTAATCACAAACGAATCGGGTTTGCCGTTTTTCATAGAGAAATTCACGGTTGTATCGAGCGTGTTTGGCAAACAGTTTTCAAATATCCATGCCAATTTAGGGTCTTGAATTTTAGGTTTTACCCGATTGATTGTATTTTCGACAGCCTTGGAGGTAAATTTGCGTTTCCCTAAGGCCGGCCGTTTCGTTTTGAACAACTCGGTAGGATTGTTTTTTCTTACAGAACCTTTTATCCATGAGGGATTTATAGCCAGAGCGGCTATTCCCAAACTACTTTTTTTAATAAAATTTCTTCGTGATGTCATTGTTTATTTATTTAAAATCGATTACTAATTTGCTTGTTGGCTTTTTTCAATTCATTTCTTCGTTTTCCAAATTTAATAATATTTTATCGAACAACTCTTCTCAAGCCGTATTTAATTTCAGAAATTCGGTATTTGTTTTTTTATTGACATAAGATGAGAGCACCTCTAAGCGGAAATACGCCTCTCCAAAAATCTTTGCCAATGTAATTTCGTGGTTTTATTCGCTTCCCCTTAAACCAAAGCGTTTCGGCAAGGTAAGGATGCAGAAAGTATGAAGGAAAAACTAAAACATATCTTTGTTAAGAAGCAACAAATCGTCCCAATATCCGATGATTCTCTCAGACTTTAATCTATCCTATTGTGCTAAATTTTTTATTGCTGTCCGTTAAAAATCGACATTAACTTATAACTCGTCAATAAACAAACAAATAGATGCTTCTATAGAGAAACGGGCTTATCTTTTGCGTTTGTCTATCTGCATTGGAAAAGATTCGGGGCTCTCCGCCCCGAACCTCGACAACCTTTTCATGTGTCAAAGACAAGAAAAGGATGCAAAAGAAAGTCAGGTTCCCCGTTGCGAGCCGACCCTCTATGTGCTTGCTCGCTAAACGAAAGAACTCGTTCTTGCTCAAATGCCTTTGGTTTTTTGCTACGCAAAAATAGGCTAACACCCAAAACCTCGTTTATGCGAATA
>JBGYGP010000123.1:0-4187 GCA_041820645.1 Proteiniphilum sp.
AAGAGTTGAGCGGAGACATGATGTCGTTGAGGTTTCTGTGATCGAGTTGTTTGTCGATATACTCTTTTACCACTCTCACCTCGTTGTAATCTTTTACAAATCCGGTATCGTTGAGTTTTTCGCTCCGGAGGTGAACCGTAACGACATAGTTATGCCCGTGCATGCGGCTGCAGGGATGTCCTTCCGGTAATCCGTGAAGCATGTGCGCCGCCGAAAAAGAAAATTGTTTACTGATTTTATACATGATCTAAGTCTTATCGGGAAACTTCGTCCTCTGTTTTGTTGAATGTGAAATAAGCTGTTACGGGATAGTGGTCTGAATATTTTATCTTATCCACCCGCGCCTCATAAGCCTTCATATCAGGCGAATGCAACACGTAATCGATTCTAAACCGGAAAAGAAATTCGTGATACGTGATACCGGGGCCGATGCCGGTGGAAACGAAAGCATCTTTCATCCCTTTTTTCATCTGCGCATAAGCGAAGGAGATCGGCGTATCGTTGAAGTCGCCGCAAATGATTTGCGCATCGCCCCGACTGTTTTCTTTCATAAAACGCCTTACCTTTTCTGTTTGTTCTGTCCTCAACCGATAGGCTCTCCCCAATCGGGAGCGGATGTTTTTAGTTATATCGTTGAGATTGACATGTTCCTCGTTTTGTAAAAACTCGCTGTATAACTGCTTATCTTCCGCCGTAATCCGGTTCGATTCGAGATGCACATTAACCACATCGATCCGTTTGCCGTTTACATTAACGGTATACATCGCTGCACCGTTGAAGGAGGAGTTAAACTTAATTTCTTGCGACTTTTCGATGGGATATTTGGAGAAACAGGCCAATCCGTAAATGTGGTACTTCCCGGAAGATTCGAGAGCAACAACCGAACGATAAGGGTATTGGTTGAGGATTCGGTTTACATCTTTTTGAGTACGGAGAGACTCCCCCGTTTTACTTACGAGATATTCCTGTAAAAGCACAATATCGGCATCGGTATTGACGATGTAGTCGAGGATGGGATGCGACTGGTCGTCTTTTTTATTTTCATTTACAAAACCCTCTACGTTGTAAGTGAGAAGTTTGACATTCTCTTGAGGCGGTTTCGGGGTACAAAAATGAATAGGGAAAAAGGTTGTTGCCGGTTTATGACAAACAATAATAGCCAATACCGAAACCAATGCCAATCTCCACTTCCTGAGAAGAATCCAAAGACATAAATAGAGGATATTGATTGACAAAATAATACCGAATCCAAGCCCGATATAGGAAAAAAGATTGGTTTTGAGCGGAGAAACCAGCCACGACAAAAAAGAGGAGAAAAGTAATAAAATGACAACGATATTTGTCGCGAAGATGATGGTTTTTACCATATCCCGAAAGCGTCTGTTTTTATTTTTTGCTGGCATCGAAGAGTTTCCTTTTTTCTTCGGCGGAAAGCCCGCCATATCCTGTTTTCTTCAATTTATCCAAAATTGTGTCGATATCGGTTTGTTCTTCTCTCTTACGCCGATTGTATTCATGGTCGCTTTCGTTGCGTTTGTACTCTACCTTCATGTTCGATTTTTTCCCGCGAGGCGGTTTGGTTAGATTCGCAACGCGGTCGAGCAATTTTCCTATCCACGCGGTAATATCATTTCCCTTTTGATAACGGATTGCGAAAAGATAACCCACGATAGCACCTCCGATATGAGCCACATGCCCGCCGGGATTGCCGTTATTGCCCAGAGATAAAAAGTCAATCAAGAAAACGGCAATGGCAATATAAACAATCTTTATCGAGCCGAGAAAGAGTAGGTTTATCCGGACATTGGGTCTGTAAAAAGCCGCACCAAACACAATGGACATCACTGCCGCCGAGGCGCCGATCATCCAACTGTTGTCCATCGAAAGGAAATAGGGTATCGTATTGAAAGCCACTACGTAGAGCAATGCGCCTCCAAATCCTCCCAAAACATACAAACTCCCCAATGTTCTCCCGGTAAAGTATTGCAAAAAGATACGCCCAAACCAATAGAGCCACAGCATGTTGATAAGCAAATGCCAAAATTGTTCATGCACGAACATATAGGTGAGGGGTGTCCAAAAACGCGATAGCAAACGGCTCAATGCCGACGGAATACCTACGAAAGTAATTAAATCGACAAAATAGATGTTGAATAGTCTGAATATTACTGTTACTATCTTAAGCACCATAAATACGAGCGTATTGATGAAAATGAACTTCACCAATACGTCTCCCGTTTTGTATCGATATTTGAGTTGATCAATAAAATCGGCCATGTACTCTATCTTTTTTTCTCCAATATAAAATCATGAGAATACCGAACAGCATTCCTCCCAAATGGGCAAAATGAGCAACATTATCGCCCGGAATGTTGCGTATCCCGAAGAATAATTCAAATACTCCGTACCCGATTACAAACCACTTTGCTTTAATCGGGAAAGGAAAGGGAATAATGAAGAGCTCGGCATTGGGAAAAAGCACTCCGAAAGCCAACAAAATTCCGAAAACCGATCCGGAAGCCCCAACCGTTGCGGTATTTATGAGGGAATTGAGATTTCCTGCCGCTCCATCGACATAGTTCATCCCTTGATTGAGAAGCTGGAATCCATTGACATAGACTTCGTGAATTGCCTCTGCCGACATACCCGACTTAACGGATTGAATCCGGATGAAAACAACGAGTATCTGTACCAAGGCCGCTCCAACACCCGTAGCCAAATAATAGGAAAGGAAGCGTTTTGAGCCCCAAACCTGCTCAAGCGTTCTACCGAACATAAAAACGGCAAACATGTTGGAAAACACGTGCATAAACGAACTGGAGTCATGAAGAAAGAGGTATGTTACCGGTTGAAAAATACGGAATCCCTCGGATTCAAAATAATAAAGCCCGAACATATCCGTCAAATCGATTCCTCTTCTGAGAAAAACAACTTGTGCCAACCAAACAATAACGTTGATGATAATAATATTGAGTGTTACGGGAGGTATTCCCGCAGGAAATCCGGTTCTGAAATAAGTCATTTATTCATTACGTAATTAGTGCAGACAAAAATACTTATTTTTCCTGTTTTCAGCTTAATTTTGAGCTATAATTACTTTTTTTTTAAGAAAATCTTTATTTTTCGGTATTTTTTCTTGATTTTGAATAAATAAACACTTATTTTTGGCGCAGAATCGAGGTTTAGAACCTTTAGATTACAACGATGTTTAATTTTTATTACATTTTCTTATGAACAAATCAGAATTAGTAAGTGCTATCGCTGCAAAGTCAGGCCTTAGCAAAGTTGATTCAAAAAAAGCATTGGATGCAACGTTGGATGCCATCGCATCGGAAGTAAAAGCAGGTGGTAAAGTTATTTTAGTAGGTTTTGGAACTTTCTCTGTAAGTGCAAGAAGTGCAAGAAAAGGTATCAACCCACGCACAAAACAAGCAATTAAGATTCCTGCTAAAAAATCAGCTAAATTTAAAGCAGGTTCAGAGTTATCAAACTTGTAATTTGAATTTTTTCGCACAAAAAAGGGATAAAACCACTCTTATCCCTTTTTTGATGCTCGAATTTTAGCCGATTATACCAATTTCACAAAAAAATATCATTAACTTTGCATTCCCATAAAATGACTCCGTAGCTCAGTTGGTAGAGCAATTGACTCTTAATCAATGGGTCGAGGGTTCGAGCCCCTCCGGGGTCACTTTTTTTAATCCGTTTTCAGAAAATCGTATTTCCGAAGAGTGCGATAATTGTGTCAGCATAAACGTTTCTCGAATTATCTTTAACCCGGATTACAACACATTACATCGATCAAAGAATCCGATGGCTTGCAGTTCCGACTTTATGGCTACCTCTTCGGCATCGGTCAAGTTTTGGAATGGCGTACGATTCCTGCCTAAATCCAACCCCATCAGCTTCATGATGCGTTTTCCTATATACCTGAGACGGGGCGCACTTCGCTCGCCTTCCCCTCCCGAAAAAATAGACGCATTTGTGCCGCTCTGTAAAGAATCGTGAGGATGTTTTGACGGTGCCAATATCTCAAACACTGTCCACAAAAAGAAGGTGAAGATTTTTATCGGGTTTGATTTTTGAACCGAAAACGGATTTCGGATGCTTCCCGATAACCGGAGTTTGCGCAGAACTCACCGTTTTTTCTCTTTCAGCCAGAATCGCTCAATATCTTCCAACGACTT
>JBGYGP010000124.1:0-3395 GCA_041820645.1 Proteiniphilum sp.
ATGAACTCGGAACATGCTTATTCTTTGTATCTCTCTTAACCCTGCGAGAAGATTTGCCGGAAAAAACCCCAAATAACGATTCCGGCCGTAACCGAAACATTGAGCGAATGCTTGGTTCCGTATTGCGGAATCTCGATGCAACCATCTGAAGCGTCAACAACCTCCTGCTGTACGCCGTGCACTTCGTGCCCCAGAACAACAGCATACTTCTTCTTTCTGTCAAGTTGCAGCGCTTCCAGCGAAGTGCTGTTTTCGGTCTGTTCGACGGCAAAAACGGTGTATCCCCGCGCTTTTAGCTCCTCCACCGCAAAGAGTGTCTCCTCTTCATGGCGCCACCGCACCGAGTCTTCGGCGCCAAGGGCGGTTTTGTGTATTTCGGTGTTGGGAGGTGTGGCGGTAATGCCGCAAAGCACGATTTCTTCCACACGAAACGCATCGCCGGTGCGAAAAACCGAACCGATGTTGTTTTGGCTTCGTACATTATCCAAAACCACTACCAAAGGCATCTTGGGCGCTTCCTTGAATTCGTCGAGGCCGATGCGGTTGAGTTCTTCAACATTGAGCTTTCTTCGTTTTATCATTTTTCCGGTTTTATTATTGCTCTTACTGCAAACCAAATATGATGCAAAAAAGTGGAAACACCGCCGTAATGCTTCACCATGATCCGGTAACGCTCCAGAAGGGAGGCTTTTCGGTTGGCAGTAGTCATTCCCTCGTTGAGGTAATCTATGAGAATAAGTTTCGAATTATACAGGCATTCCGATTTTTTCATTATGCGGATTGTCCAATCGAAATCGGAGGAGAAACGATAACCCAAATCGTATGGTTCAAACAGGTCACGCCTTACGATAAATGCTTGATGGCACACCAGCATGCCCTGCTTAAAGCTCTTCCACGTAAGTTTATCGGGGGCACTCAGCCGACGCATGTGCAGAAAACGTCCTTCGTTGTCCACAATGGCCGTTTCGCCGTAGAGCACATCGGGAGGCGAAGCGGCATCGAAAGAGTTCATCATCTTCTCCACCGTATCGGCCGAGAAAAATGTGTCCCCCGCATTCAGAAAGCAAAGATACTCGCCCGAAGCCATCAAGGCAGCTTTGTTCATAGCATCGTACAATCCGTTGTCAGGCTCGCTTATCCAGCGCATCTTCGGGTTTTCGTAGCGTCGGATAAGGGCGGTGGTAGCATCTTTCGATTTCCCGTCCGCAATAATATGTTCAATGTGCGGATAAGTTTGTTCGCAGACGCTTTTCAATGTACGTTCGAGCGTTGTAGCCGCGTTGTAGGTTACGGTAATGACGGACAGTATTTTCATTTCTTTGCGTATATGGCTATAAACGGCGAAAGAAAGCGCCCCTTTATCGGAAACAATTTCAGAAAAAGGCTCGCCCGTTTAACCGTTTTTCTGTACTTCATGTTTTGGGGCTTGGGTTCGAGCCACAGCATCGGTTTTCCGATGTAGTCAACAGAGACATCCCGCAAATCGAACGAACTCATGATTTCCCGAAGATGCGAAATCTCCATCGATTTCAGGTTGTGCGCATTCAGATTTTCTTTATCGAACCTCTGTTGTAACTTTCCGTTTAGACCGAGAAAATTGGGAAGAAGAATCAGCAGCTGCCCTTTATCCGAAAGCAAATCCACGTGCCGGGATATCACATCGCGCGTATCTTGGAAATGCTCAACAAACCCCGATGAAAAAACGATGTCGTATTTCTTTTCAGTCCTGAAATTTGTAAAATCGGCTCGAATACATCGGATGGTATTCTCAGGCAGGCCGTACTGTTTTTCCAACCCCCGCACCACACTTTCGTCCATGTGAAAATCGAGAATGGATACTTCGCCGATGCCGAGATTGTGAAAATAGGCCGCAAAAATACCGGGAAACCCTCCAATCTCTATAAAATTCTCACCCTGCACGAGTTTGCTTATAAATTTCTCAAAAACTACCTTGCGCGGTATCTCGTCGAAACGGTAGTTTTTCCAATACGTTTCCCAGTGAGACTGGTCGGTAATGTTATCGGTCTTGTCCTCCATAAATCTGCAAATATCGATTGGCAATCTTTTCTTGCGCGTAGTCCATTACTACTTTCGAGCGCGCATTTTCGGAGAGTTCTTCCGAATCGGCCTCAAATAAAATCCAGCGAATACCCCTCGCCAAATCCTCGGCATTGCGGTATTGTGCTACATAGCCGTTGATTGTGTGGTAAATCATTTCGGGAATGCCACCGGTTTCGAAACCCACGCAGGGAGTTCCGCAAGCCATGGCTTCCATGATAGTATTCGGTAGGTTCTCCTGCAACGAGGGAGTAACAAACAAATCGGCGGCGCGGTACAAATTGGGCATGTTTTCGGGGGAAATGTACCCCAAAACCAATGATTTTGTCGAAAGATTCCGGGCGATCTCTTCGCCGTTTGTTCCCGCAATCATAAACAACACATCCCGGTTTTCGAACTCTTGGCTCGCTTCAATCAGATAATCCACTCCCTTGCGCTTGTCCGAAGCTTTGACGGCCGCAAACAAAACGATTTTTTTATACAAAGGTAGGCCCAGCAACTTTCGGGTGTCGATTTTGCTTTTGGGTGCATAAAAAGAGATGTTTAACGGATTGGGAATATCCGACAGGCTGTGAAATTGGGTTAAAGGGCTTTCACCGGCCAGATTTTTAAGCCATTGGCTGCAAGCCACGAAATGAATTTTCCCCGATGCGTAAGCTGACTCCTTCTCTAAAAACAATCTTCGCGACAAGTCTTTTGTCGAAGGGAATTTTAGGTAGTGACAGTTTCCGCACCCTTTTTGATAGTTGGAGCATCCTGCCGCATGGTGGCAAATGCCGGTAAAAGGCCACATGTCGTGCATTGTCCAAACCACTTTTTTGCCGGAAGCGAGTATTCTTTTGATTTCGGCAAGCGATAACATGCCTTGGTTTATCCAATGTAGATGCACAATATCGGCCTCTCGAAAAAGCGGATGTTCGGTAATGAAACCGCCGGTGTCGGCGATGGAAATATCGAACAGATTTTTCCGGCTCAAACTGTTTAGAAAAAAAATCCGAGCGCGTTCCCAATAAAAATTGCGTTTGTTTTCTCTCTTCCCTCCCAATACAAACACATGTTCGTTATCGGACAGTTTTTCGCGCACCAGCAGGCGGGCATTTTCGCCTTGTGCCCGAAGTGCCTGCATCAGCCGGAATGCGGCGATGGCAGCACCGCCGCGAATATCGTATGTGCTGACGATGAGGATGTTCATATTTTTTTGATTCTTAGATAATCGATGATTCTTCTTTTCGCTTTTGCCCAAAAACCGTTTACCCGCACATAATATCTTTGGTATTGACACCGTGCGTTCGGGTTTTCTTCGATATCGGGAATATCGATCGTGAGTTTTTCTTGCC
>JBGYGP010000125.1:0-13821 GCA_041820645.1 Proteiniphilum sp.
GTTGAAATCGATTGCCTCTTTAAAAGGGAGCGTGCCTTCTGATTTGTAGAAAACATTTTCCAGATTTTCTCCGAGAATCTCTCTCAAAGCGACGACAATAATTTGCTTGTCAGCGTCCATTCCTATCGAATGTGACTGCATAACGGCCGTTTTGCCGTAAATATCGATGACAAGCCCCGGTAAATTATCGCCTTCGCCGTGGATAAGCCTGAAAGAGTTGTTGTCGTTTCGCAGCAATCCCATCTCCAAGCGCATTTTGTAAGCCTCTTCAATTCTGCGTTTGTAAAAATAGGAGTCGATGGGTTCCTCTTCGAAAGAGAGGATTCTTACCGAGATGCTCCCCTCCTGATAATGCCCTATGCCCAAAAAATCTCCGCTTGCCGATACAACGCGCACCACATCTCCCTCTTGGAGGTTGGAGCTTTTTCGGGCAATGGCTCCCGAAAAAATCCACGGATGAAATCGTTTTACGGATTCCTCTTTTTTTGCTTTGAGGGAGATTGTTTTTTCCTTATTCATTTTTTTCTTCAGCAGTAAGTTTTTTGTATATCCTTAAACAAGCCCATGCGTCGATTGCGGCGTAAGTTTGTTGCGCTTGGCTAAGTTGCACCGCTTCCCAGTTGGATAACCGCTGGTTTTTGGAAATCTTCTTGCCGAAAACAATGGCGTAAATCCGTTGCAATCCCTTGTCGTCGATACCGTAATTATCCACAAAAGATTGTAAATCGATGAAGTTTTCGGGTTTCTTGTCCGTTCTTTTTCGGATAGCTGCAAAATCATCGCGTAGCGAAAGCCCTATTTTTTTTATATCGGGATTGCACAAAATATCGTCGAGCGCTTCGGGATAGCCTATCTTGTTGAGACGGAACAGGAAGCAGGTATCCATGCTCGAAAGCTGCAACAAGGCTACTTTGTTGTTTTGTCCTCTGCGAAACGAAGGTTTGGTTTCGGTATCAAATCCGAGTTCGGTTTGAGTCAAAAGATATTTTATCGCTTTGTCTATATCGTGTTCGTTGTCGGTAATAACGATTTTTCCGTTGAATGTTTCTACCGGCAGTTCCGTAATCTGCTCTTTGGAAATTGTTAATCCCATGTATTATCTAAATTAGAGTCGTAATCGGGAAAATCTTCCTCCACCCCGCCGTTGTGTTGTACAATGAGGCTGTGAAGCGGACGGAGAACATTTACGAGTTTTTGCCCCCAATAGTTGTAAAAGTTTTCCCTGCAAACATAAATGGCGCTGTTCATCTGTTCCGTCATGTTGTGTTGATAGATAGAAATCAGATTTCGAACGTCCTGATAAATATCTGCGATGTTCTCGGAGATGAAAGCTGAAATGGGGCGGTCGCTGTATTTCATATCTTCAATAAAGGTGTCGAGATAGACATTTTCTTCGCCCATAATATTTGAGACCCGATTTTCAACCCGATTGTAATCGGTTTCTTTCACAAAAGTTTCGGGCATTTCAAAATCAATCGGCTCGATTTCGGGGAATAGAGAGGCTTTTATATAGAGTAACGGTAACAGTTTGAGCATTTTGCCAGTCCACTCTTCTCTGTTCACCGGTTCTTCCGATTCCAAAATTGAAGAAAATTCCACTCCAACCGTAACAAAATCAATCACCTGTGGTGAATATGCGGTGTTTCCTGTTTCCAAATTCGGCATGCGTCTTTTTTGTTACAAAAGTAAGTAAAAAAAATGGTTTTTACTTGACAGACCTGTTTCTTGTCTGCACAATTTTTGTTTGAAGAAGAAACCGGTATGTCGCTGGAGTTTTACAATTGCGACGTATCTTTGTCTTTGAGGAAAAAACTGAAATGAACACTGCCGTATTTTCTCTCTTCGAGAAACATGGGTAGATGCGAAAAAGTATATTTCCGAGCGTGTTCCATGACAAAGATTCCGTTGTTGTTCAATAAATCTTTTTCGAGGATAAGTGACGGTATTTTTTCTCCTTCGGTCAAATCGTAAGGGGGATCGGCGAAAATCAGATCGAATTTTAGGTTGTTATTCTGTAAATATTTGAACACATCTGCTTTGATGGGAATGAGCTCTGGGGCGCGAAGCATTTCTTTGGCGCGGCAAATAAAATTGTAGTGCGTGGGGTTCTGCTCTACGCAAATTACTTGCGGACAGCCGCGGGATACCATCTCCAGTGCGATGCTCCCGGTGCCGGAGAAAAGATCTAAAGCCCTTGCCTCTTCCCAATTGATTTTGTTGCTTAAAATGTTGAAAAGGCTTTCTTTGGCAAAATCGGTTGTCGGACGTGCTTTTAGTGTTGAGGGCGTCTGAATTCGCCTCGAACGGTATTTCCCTCCGATTATTCGCATAGCTGAATTAAAATGTCGGTTGGGATTGAACTTAGTTGGTCGGGCGAAACGTCATGCTTGGGTTGAAATTGAATTTGTTCCGCGTTTTTGATGAGTTTCTTCAGCGTTTCTACCGATTCTTTGTTTGCTTCGGTATTTCCGGAGAAAAATATCTTATCCGAATTTTGGTCAAAGGAGAGTTTTTCGCAGATGTTTACCACGAAGTAAAGGGCTTCGAATCGGTTACAGTTGTCGTAGCTATTGGCGGTAAGCAATTTGTTGCCTTTGAAAGCGATTCCTGAAACCATTTCGTCGTGAAAATCCACAAAATACCGTATCTCATTCTCGCTTTCGGGTTTGTATTTGGCGAAGTAACGTGTAAGGGTTGTCGGTTGGGCTGCAAAAACGGGATTCCAAAGGTTTCGTACCAGAAAAGAGTAAACCTCGTCGTTTAGGTCGAAAAGAATGTGGTTTGAAATCTCTTCAATGTAGTTTGACAATACGTGTCCGGCTTTTTGGTGAATGTTGAACGCATAAATTTCCGATATTTTTGTCTTATCGAAAAAAGTGTTGGGGACGCTTGTGTAATATGGAGTTACGACATTTACTACCACCTTTCTGAAAGGTTGCGTAAAGAAATTTACCTCGAAAAACGTTTTTTGGATGTTTTCGATTAGCGGCAAATTTTTGCTGAAATTTGTTTCCTGAAAATGAAATATCGTCGGGTCTGCGGGTGAGAATATGCAAAAAGAAAATCCATTCGGCGTAAGCCGAATGGATAGTGTATATTTCTCGGAATGAGCTAAATCAATATTTTCGGGTAAAAACATAACTTGCAGTGGTTTTGCCGACCCGATTTATTCCCAGTTGCCGGCGTTGTTGTTGGCGGCTTCAAGAGAACCGACCATCATACCCGGGTATTTGTCTCCCGGGCGATCCAATACTTCTTGTATTTTTTGTTCCAACAGTTTTTGATCGAGATCGCCTAAGTATGCGGTATAGGGAGTTTTCGCCTCAAAAACTTCAACCGGATATCCCGAAGCAGTCGTTATCTGTCCTTTAGCCATTTCAAACTTAGCACCGTTTCCGTAGGGAACGTATTGCAAAGAGTCGGCATTTAAGTTTCTGCCAGGAAAGAGAACCTCTATTGCGGGAGCGAAAATAGAGTCGCGTACCAGTTGAGGTGAATCTGTTTGGTCGTTCCACAAGCCGGCTGCTTTGATGGCGGCAACATTTCCTTTACGGATAATACCCATGGCTTTAGCCTCGGTCATTCCAGCTTCCAATTGTGCTTCGGTCAAATCTCCGGATCTACTGATGCTAACCATCTTACCGTTTTTTACGAAGTTTGCCAATGTATCAAAACTTCCTGTGTATGAGCCGTTCTGTGAACGATAGGCAACCTGAGCCGAACGAATATCCACCAAACGTTGGATTACAGCTTTATCACGAAATTCAACTTCTTTTTTAAAATCAATCGGTCCTTGGATACTGCGCCAGCATAAGAATGCCAGAAGGGCAATCGCAGCTACTAAGAGAATTCTTACTACAACTTTCATGGAGTTTTCTTTTTTATTTATATTTGTTTAGTTATTTATCTTTTGATTTTAGACTGCAAATTTAGAAAAAGAATAATAATTGTGCTATTTTTACGTCAAAAATTAGCGAAAAAAATGATAAATACTCACCTTCTTAAAAAAATAGAAGAGCATTTTCCTTATGATTTTACTGATGATCAACGTTCCGCCCTTGCAAAGATAATCGAATTTATTTATTCCCGGACACACAATCAGATGTTTTTGCTTAAAGGTTATGCCGGAACTGGAAAGTCTTCTGTTATCGGGGGATTGGTAAAAGCAATAGCGGCTTTCAAACAGCGGGTGGTTCTGATGGCTCCTACCGGCAGGGCTGCCAAAGTATTCTCCTCTTATGCCGATTATCCGGCTTTTACCATACACAAAAAAATATATCGTATGAAAAAGTTTTCCGAAGGTACCGAGAGTTTTTCGTTAGCCGAAAACAAACATCGGCATACGCTTTTTATCGTGGATGAGGCATCGATGATTGGGAACGGAGTGGAAGAGTCCTCCTTTTTTGGTTCGGGCAACCTGCTGGACGATTTGCTGGAGTATGTTTATACCGGTGAAGGCAACCGGTTGATGCTTGTCGGCGATACGGCGCAGCTTCCGCCCGTGATGCAGGATTTCAGCCCCGCCTTGGATGAGAAAACGCTCGAATCATACTTTTTTGAAGTAATCTCCTGTACCCTTACCGAAATTGTACGCCAATCGCACAAGTCGGGGATTTTAGTGAATGCGACGATGCTTCGCGATAAACTCGGAGCGAAACAAACATCCGATTTCCCAAAACTGATAACACAAGGCTATAAGGACGTGAAACAGATAACCGGTTCGGAATTGATAGAAGAAATTTCGTCGGCATATTCCCGCGATGGAATTGATGAAACGATTGTAATCTCCCGTTCCAACAAACGAGTGAATACTTACAATATGGGAATCAGAAACACGGTGCTTTATCGCGAAGAAGAGTTGTCGAACGGCGATTTGCTGATGATTACCAAAAACAACTATTATTGGACATCTGATTTTGAGCATATCGATTTTTTGGCCAACGGTGAATTTGTGGAGGTCGTTCGTGTCGGCAGACAAGAGCGTTTTTACGGCTTTAGGTTTGCCTCGGTAGTTTTGCGGCATATCGACTACGACATTGAGTTCGACGCCGAAATCATCCTCGATAGCCTTCATACAGATGTTCCGGGTTTGACGAGAGAGCAAAGTGAAAAACTGTTCATCGCCGTGATGGAAGACTATCCCGAGATAACCGAAAAAAGAAAAAAATACAAAAAGGTAAAAGAAAATCCGTTCTTTAATGCCTTGCAGGTAAAGTACGGCTATGCCGTAACAGCGCACAAAGCGCAAGGCGGAGAGTGGAAGAATGTTTTCTTGGATTTAGGCTATGTATCGGAACAACATTTGGGCGAAAATTTTTACAGATGGCTTTACACTTCAATTACAAGAAGTTGCAAAATGTTATATCTTGTAAATTTACCAGATGATTTTGTTTATCAAAACAAATAATTATTACTTTTGTAATCTCGGTTTTGTTTTTTCGGGTCTTCTACAGACAGGGGAAAACGGATATTTGTTTGATTGAATGGAGATTAAAAAGCAAAAAATAGAGCAAGCGCTTTCCGAAATAAAATTGTTGGAAGAGCATGTTTCTTCTATAAAAACGAGTGAGAATACCTCATTCACTTTTTTTCGGGACTCTTATGAGAAGTTGCATACCGTCATGCGGCTTTTGCACGAAGTGGAATTTTCGCAAATAGAAGAGATGAAAAGCCAAATGGCCAAACTTTTGGTACTGATGTCGGAAGTTGAACCCAAAAGGCAGGAAGAATTTTCAGTATCAACCGAAGAAAAGCCGATGGTAGAAATGGCCCCGATGCTCTGCGACGAAATAGAGACGTCTCGCGAGAAGTTATTCGAAGTCGGCCGAGAGGTTGAGCCGGAGGACGCTCCTGCGGAGAGAAGTATTGGAAAAGAACCGAGTACACCTCGAAACGGCTATGCCGAAGGATTGACGCTTCCGGGTTACGACAATCCCAAAAAAGGAGAGGTTAAAGAGACTTTTCAGGCCGTATCGGAAGTTTTCGTGAAAAGATCTTTGAACGACAATATCCAGGTACCCAATTCCAAATTGGATATCAAGAGAAGCCTCAGTCTGAACGACCGGTTTTATTTTCAACGGGAACTGTTTGACAACAACCGCGAAGCGATGAACGCCATGATGTTGAAATTACATGCGTTCGACAATTTCCCCGATGTGAAAGAGTATCTGCTTGAAACAACTGGTTGGGATTCGGAAGATGAAACGGTAAAGGATTTCCTGGAAACTCTTCGAAAGGGTTTTGCTTAAACTGTTTGAAGCATGGGGAAATTGGTGGTTGTACCGACACCAATCGGTAATCTGGAAGATATTACGTTGAGAGCGCTCAACGTGCTGAAACGGTGCAATTTGATACTTGCCGAGGATACTCGTACGAGCAATATCTTGTTGAAGCATTACAACATAGAAACGCGCATGTGGTCGCATCACAAATTCAATGAACACCAAACGGCCGGCAGCATCGCAGAACGTATAAAATCGGGCGAAACGGTTGCTCTGATTTCCGATGCGGGAACCCCCGCAATATCCGACCCGGGGTATCTGCTGGTAAAAGCCTGTTTAGATCGACAAATCGAGGTCGATTGCTTACCGGGCGCCACCGCCTTTGTACCGGCTCTGGTGATGTCGGGGTTGCCCAACGATCGCTTTGTCTTTGAGGGTTTTTTGCCACAGAAAAAAGGGCGTCGGACCCGATTGAAGCAGTTATCGGAAGAAACCAAAACAATGGTTTTTTACGAATCTCCGTTTCGGCTTGTAAAAACATTGACTCAACTGTCGGAGTTTTTGGGAGGAGAGCGCAGAGCTTCCGTCTCGCGCGAAATTTCCAAAATCTATCAGGAAACCGTGAGGGGGAGCTTGGCGGAACTTATTGTCCGATTTTCGGAAAACGAACCCAAAGGCGAATTTGTAATTATTGTAGCAGGGAAATCATAAAATAAACATATTTAACAACACAATTTTAAACACAAATTTTATAGACAACACACATTTCACGAACTTTTAAGAACACTTCTTCGTTTTTAAAGTATTAAATTTAGAATCAATATGAAAAAAGTATTTTATTTATTACTCGTTGCCGGAACAGTGCTTTCCTGTACGACCAAAGTGAAGGAATCTTCTGAATATCAGAAGTTACAAGCCGAAAGAGACTCGTTGATGAATGTTTTGCAATCGACCGAAACTGACGCACAAGAGATGATGGCGGCTATCAGTGAAGTAGAATCGAACTTCGATAAAATCCGCGAAGCGGAAAAATACATTTCAACGCAATCGGCGCAAGGAGGTGAGATGTCGCAAAATACCAAAGACAGAATCAAAGATAATTTTCAGATGATTCAGGAGATTCTGAAACGTAACCGGGAGCAACTCACCAGCCTCAATCGGAAATACGCGAGCAGCAACAAGCAGGTGGCTTCGATGCAAAATACCATCGACAGGCTCAACAAAGAGATGGAGGAAAGTTCTACCCGTTTGCTCGAATTGCAGGAAGAATTGGCTAAGCGCGACGAAACCATCGCCAATTTGTCGAGTGATATCAGCAGTTTGGCGCAGCAAGCCGAGCAGCAGTCGGCTACCATTATAGAGCAAGACAAATCGTTGCACACGGCTTACTATGTTTTTGGAACCTTGTCCGAACTGAAAGAGCAGAAAATTCTTTCCGGCGGATTTTTGCAATCCACCAAAGTGTTGAAGGATACTTTCAACAAAGACTATTTCTTGGAAATTGATATCCGCGACGTTACCGAAATTCCGCTTTACGCACCCAAAGCCAAATTGTGGTCAAACCATCCCGAAGGGACATACGAGTTCCAAAAAGGAGCAACCGGAAATCTTACTTTCCAAATCACGGATACCCAGCGTTTCTGGAGTCTTACAAAATACCTGGTTATAGAAGTTCGCTGATAAAAACGTATTACAATAAATATCCGACTATCAGATCCATCGAACTTAATTGATGTATCTGATAGTCTTTTTTTGATATGCCTTACAAACATCTGTTTATCGACTTGGACGATACGCTTTGGGATATTCATCAGAACGGTAAAGAGTGTCTACAAGAGATATATGTCGATTACGGTTACGACAAATTTTATCCGGCTTTCGAAGACTACTACAACGTGTATATGCCCGAAAACCACCGTTTGTGGGCACAATACCGAAACGGAGAAATTCGGAAAGAGGAGTTGATCGTTGAGCGTTTTTTGGCTCCCATTCGCCGGTTCGGGATTGACGACCCCGTGTATGCTAAAAATCTGAGCGACGATTTCCTGGAAAGAACCACCCGAAAAACCCTACTCATTGCCGGAGCAATGGATCTGGTGAAATATCTCCGTCCCCGATACACGCTCCACATCCTTTCGAACGGATTTACGGAAGTGCAGTACAAAAAAATAGAAAACTCGGGACTGAGGCCGTTTTTCGATAAAATAATCTTATCGGAAGACGCCGGTATCAACAAGCCGCACGCCGATTTTTTTACTTACGCCCTCAAAAATACCAACGCGCGACGGAAAGAAAGCATCATGATCGGCGATAGCTGGGACGCTGATATTGTGGGAGCATACAACAGCAAAATCGCTCAAATATGGTATAACCCGCATGATGCGGAACATGTCGGCTTTGAACCGACCTATACCGTAAAATCGTTATCGGAGATAAAAAATATTTTATAAACAAAAGATATCCTTTTCCCAATGAAAAAAATCCATACCCTACTGTTGTCCTTGTTTGTTTGCAGCACTTTGTTTTCACAAGAAGCGCCGAAAAGGTGTACGTTTCTGCTTACGGGAGCTTCGTTTGCAACACCTCAGAACGGTTGGTTCGAAGCCGCTTGCGGCTTGCTCGGCGTTACGCCGCTCAATCGGGCTGTGGGAGGAGAGTCTATTGCCGTGGCGGCAAACCGAGTTATCGATGGCACGCTCTACTCTGCCGACGAACTGGAAAATATCGATGCCCTTGTGATTATGCAGGTGCACGACAAAGACGTGTTCGATGAAACCCAATTGAAAGAAAAATATACCGATTATAAAACTCCGTTCGATTACGGAGATTATTCGCCCGCTTACGACTATCTTATAAAGCGTTATTTGACAGATTGCTATAACTTGAGATTCGACGAGAAATCCAAATATTACAACACCACGGCGGGAAAACCCGCCATAATCTTACTTTGCACGCATTGGCACGACGGACGGGCAACCTACAATGCTTCGGTAAGAAAATTGGCCGAAAAGTGGGGATTTCCGCTGGTGGAATTCGATAAATACATCGGATTTTCGAAACAAGCCGTTCATCCCGTTACGGGAAAACAGATAAGCTTGCTCTATTCTTCCGATACACAAACTGCCGACGAGGTAACCGTCGGCTGGCATCCCGACAACGGGCAAGAAACCTATATTCAGAAACGTATGGCGGCAATTTTTGCCGATACCGTGCGAAAGATTTTTTTGATAAAATAACAGAGATTGCTTTTTCCCTGAAAACAGAAAAAAGCGTATATTTGCGAAAACAACAATGACAACTCCGTGTTATGAGAATTAGAGATATTCTTCAAGTAATTGAGAGCTTGGTGCCTCTGTCGTTGCAGGAAGGGTTCGACAATTGCGGCCTGCAAATCGGCGATGCCAACCGTGAAGCTACCGGCGCACTCGTTTCTTTAGACGTTACGGAGAGTGTTGTGGATGAAGCCGCAAGGCTCGGTTGCAACCTCATTGTCTCACATCATCCTCTGATTTTCAGACCGTTTAAATCGCTCACAGGAAAAAACGATGTCGAACGTTGCATGATGAAAGCCGTCAAGCGCGATGTTTGCGTATATGCCGCCCATACAAACCTCGACAACGCCTACGGCGGCGTCAATTTCAAACTTGCCGAATTGCTCGGATTGCGGCAGGTGCGCGTATTGAGCCCTCAAAAGGGACAACTGATCAAATTGGTTACTTTTGTACCTCAAGCCCATGCCGATTCGGTGCGTTCGGCTCTTTTCAATGCGGGAGCCGGAAATATCGGCGAATACGACTCGTGCAGCTACAACCTGCAAGGTGTCGGAACCTTTAAAGCGAAAGAAGAGGCCAATCCCTTTGTGGGACGGGTGGGAGAGTTGCACCTCGAAAACGAAGTCCGCATCGAAACCATTCTCCCACGATTTCGGCAGACCGAAGTCCTGCGCGCCTTAATATCCGTGCATCCTTACGAAGAGGCTGCCTACGATTTGTATCCGTTGGAAAACGAATGGACAAGAGCAGGAAGCGGTGTGGTGGGCATTCTACCCGAACCTATGCCCGAACGGGAGTTGCTTTTTTGGGTAAAAGACACGTTGAATCTTCCCGTACTCAAACATTCGAAACATATCGGCAGAGAGATTCACGATGTGGCATTGTGTGGCGGCAGCGGAGCTTTTCTCATAAATCAGGCCATCGCTTACGGAGCCGACGCTTTTATCACGGGAGAGGCCAAATACAACGATTACTACGACGTGGAAGACAAAATTTTACTGGTTGTAGCGGGACATTTCGAGACCGAAGTTTGCACAAAAGACATTATTTTTGATGTAATTACAAAAAAATATCCTAACTTTGCAGTTCATAAATCGGCGTTCGACCTGAACCCCGTAAACTATTTGTAACATGGGCGGTACGACATTTTCCCGCTGTTACGGATGATGTAGTAACGAAACGTGCCTAGCGCCGTTTGGTTGCTACATTTTTTATGAAACGGATTTTTTTCGAAATTAAATTTTTAAAATATGGCTACAAAAAAGAAAACAACAGTTGAAGACGTTGCGGTTGAAGAGAAACTGAAAGCGTTGTTTAAACTTCAGACCTATTTGTCCGAAATCGATAAAATAAAAACTCTCCGAGGCGAACTTCCCCTCGAGGTGGCCGATTTGGACGACGAAATCGCGGGATTGGGAACCCGCTTGAATAAGTTTGAACTCGATCTGAAAGAGCTTGATGACCTGAATAAACAGGAGAAAAACAAAATCGAAATCAGCAAAGCGAAAGTAGATAAATACACTCAACAGCTCGACAATGTGCGCAACAGCAAGGAGTACGATCACCTCTCGAAAGAGATTGAGTTTGAAAACCTCGAAATAGAGTTGGCGCAAAAACACCTCAAAGACAACGCGATGAGCGAAAGACAATTGCACGAGCAAATAGCCGAAGCCAATGCTTTGCTGAACGAAAAAACCGTCGATTTGGAACAGAAAAGGGCGGAGCTCGAAGAAATTGTATCCGAAACCAAATCGCAAGAGGAAAAAATTCGCGAAAAAGCCAAGAAGACGGAAATCACTATCGAGGCACGCCTGTTGTCCGCTTTCAAACGAATTCGCAAGAATGCCCGAAACGGCTTGGGCATTGTTCCCATTCAGCGTGGAGCTTGCGGCGGATGTTTCAACAAAATACCGCCCCAGAAACAGATGGATATCAGAATGGGTAAAAAAATCATCGTTTGCGAATATTGCGGACGCATCATGATTGACCCCGAATTGGCAGGAATTTCGGAATAGTTTTCTCCCGGGAAAAAACGAAAAATAGAAAAAGGAGGTAACGAGAAAAACGTTATCTCCTTTTTCGTGAAACAGGAAATATCCCTTGTGGGACAGCTTTCGAAAAGAAAAAAATAACAGCAAAAAACGGTATTGAAAAATCGAGGGGCACGCCTGCGAGTTTGTTTGCTGCGGTATCTGAAAAATGTCGAACCGGAAGATGCCGATGCCAAAGAAAAAACCGCTATAAGCACCCTCTGTACCGTACTCAAAGGATACCGCGCCATGCCGCTGGAGCAATACGCCAGGGGGAAAAGCCTTCTGCGAAGTGATGGGGAATACAAACTGAAAATTCCCCGCCTGAATTGCGCCTACCAATTGTCGAATATCGAAATCCTGCCGATGGACTTGGCCGCCCCACGCTGCAACCCCATATTCTGGTGCTGCCGGGTGTTTCCGATATGCGGCTGAATTCTAAGTCATCAAAACCGTTTCAAATGTTCATCGCCCAGCAGCTTGGCTTTTGCAACAGAGCGAGGGTTCGAGGCATCGATATCATATTCCTCCGCAAAAGGAATTACCAGCTGCATCCCTGCGGGCAGCCGATTGGGGTTTTGTATCTTATCTTTGTTTTTCAGATAAATATAGACCCAAAAGTCGCGGTTGCCCCATTTCTCTTCCGCCAGAATACGCAATGTTTTACCTCTCGACAGGATGGCCGTCTCCGGAACCTTCGACAAGAGTCTAATGGTATCTTCTTCAGCCGTTTCGGGAGGTGCCGGCGCCGCTACAACCTCCCGGTCATCGGGAATTATCGGGAATTCTATCCCTTTTTGCTGCTGGACGAAAAAAAAAAGACTTGCCAATGCAATGGCAACACCCCCTAAAATGGGAATCAGAATTGCGGGGATTCCGGCTCTTTTTTTCTGTGCCGCAACCTCCCCGAAAACTGCCGCGGGCAAGGCTACCGCTTCCTCAGCAATTTCGCGCTCCGCGAAAACATACGCTGTCCTGTCTACCGCTTCGTCCGTCGGATCCGGTTGCGAAATCATCACCGCCTCATCCGCTTCGGCGTCATGCTCCAGCTGTTTAAAACAGGTTGCGCTTACACCATCCAAGACTGCAGCCGCCTCTTCGTCGTTCCTCAAAGCAATGCCGGGCAATTCCACCCCCTCGTGCAACAGAGTCGTTTCGAAATGAGAAAACGGCTTGTTCACAGCCTCTTTAAGGCTCTCTGCGGGAACAAAAATAACCCGCTCCTTCCGGTCTGCGCCGATGCTTGTACTCATTTCGATTCCGAACGTGCCCAAACCCTCTATCTCCACAAAACGGTTTCCCGACAGAGATTCGGAAATTGTGCCGAAAAACCTCCCGAGAAACAATTCCGCTTCTTCGCGCGAAACGTTTCCCCGCTCGCTCACCAAATCAATCAATCCGTCGAAAAGAAGTTTATTATCCATTGTTTTCCCGCTTTTTAAGTTGCTCTTTCATACTGACAGAAGGCCTGAAAATTGCCGCAATCGCCGGCGGTACCAAGTAGCGCTGTCCGCTTTGCGGGTTTACCGAGATGTACTCCGGTTGGGGTTGCGTCTCAAAAACGCCAATATCGGGCACCCAAACCCGAGCCTCGTCGCATAGCTTTTCAGACATCGATTCCACAGCCGCGTTCACCAGAGCGGATACCTTCGATTCCGTCCAATCCAGCTGTCGCGCCATTTCCGAAACAAATTCTTTGTGAGTCATACTCTATCCGTTTATTATTTAAGAAATGCAGTATATCAATTTGTTATGTGTCCCGCCAAATCAAAAGGCATTGCCGAAGTAATCTTCACACGGTAAAACTCCCCGATTTTCAACGGAACCTCTTTGTCGATAAGCACCTCGCCATCCACTTCGGGCGAGTCAAACTCAGTTCTTCCCACATAATACTCGCCTTCTTTCCTGTCGATAATCACCTTGAGCGTCTGCCCCACTTTCTCTGCCTGCACCTCTGCGGAAATGTCTTGCTGCAAGTCCATCAATTCGCTCAACCGCTGCTGCTTCACCTCGTCAGACACCTCATCCTCGAACTGCTTCTGCGCTGGTGTACCTTCTTCCTCCGAATAGGCAAAAGCACCCATTCTGTCGAATCGTGCCCAACGTACAAATTCCTTCAGTTCCTCAAACTCCGCCTCTCCTTCACCTGGGAAACCGACCATCAGCGTGGTGCGGAGTGCGATGCCTGGCACCTCCTTTCTGATGCGCTCAATCAGGGCGTAGGTATCCTCCTTGTTCACATGGCGCTGCATGTTGGTGAGCACTTTCGTGCTGACGTGCTGCAAGGCGATGTCGAGA
>JBGYGP010000126.1:0-2883 GCA_041820645.1 Proteiniphilum sp.
CACTATGGACAGCACGATAAGGAAAACTCCCGAGAGCGCTACCAGAATGCGCGACAGCAGTATCGAGGTAAGCCCCTCTTTCGTGGGAATACCGATCTTGGAGAGGTAAACCGACTTCAGTCCATCGCCCGCGATAACGCCTGTGGGGTTGAACAGAGTAAGCATTTCGCCCACTTGTTTAAACATGAAAAGCTCCCCGATATTTGTTTTCTCTCCTTCTTTTCCCATACACAGCGACCAGGCAACAGCACCGCAAACATAGGTAAACGAAGACATGAGAAACACGCCGGCAAAAGCGCCCGGAGCTTCTTTGAGATATACCTTCAGCGTATTGAAATCGATACTGGCTATAAATCTTATTATCAACAGCGAAACCGTGATAAAAAGAAGGACAATCAGATGTTTTTTGTATTTTTTTATAAAAGCAATCAATCTCATGTCTTTTCGGGGGACTGTTTTTCCGAGTTGTTCAGGGCGAGTTTTTCGATGTCTTTGAAATAGGTATTGGCAAGATTTTCCCAGCTGAGCATGCTGACGAAGGCACTGGCTTTATCCTGCATTTTCTGTTTCAGTTGCGGATTGTCGAGGATAAGTTTTATTTTCTCTACGTAATCTTTGGGGTTGTTCGGTTCGCACAAAAAACCGGTTTCTCCGTTGAGCACCAAAGCCTGAGAACCACCGCCGTTGGCAATTACCGGAACGCATCCGCTTACTGCCGCTTCTACCACAACGTTGCCGTAGGTTTCCGAAATAGAAGGAAAAACAAAAACGTCGCTCGAGGCGTAGAGTTTTCCCAACGCATCGTGATTGAGGTATCCCAAAAAGAGGGCTTTGGGCATTCTTTCACGTGCCTCTTCCTCGGCATTGCCGGTTCCGGCCATAATGAAATTCACATCGAGTTGTTGCTTTATGATTTCGTCGTAAATACCGAAAAGCGTTTCGAGATTTTTCTCCCAAACAATCCGGGAAGCGTATAGTACGCAAGGCTTGTTATTTCCTGCAATTTTTTTGATATACTTTTCGTTTCTCCTTTTCGGGTTAAACCATTTTGTGTCGATACCTCTGTGCCATTGCTTCAACAGAGCGGGATTGATGCCGTATTTCTCCAATTCCTCCATCATCCAGTGCGTAGGAACATACACCAACGAGCATTTGTTGTAAAATTTCCTGTAAATCTTGGCGATGCCATTCTCTATCGGTTTTATCAGAAAGGGAACGCGTTTGAGATAATACGCGACGTAAGAGATAAAATGCGTGTGATAAATAGAAAGTACCGGGATTTGCCGGTTGTTGGCATACTTGAGCCCGAAAACACCGAGAGGAGAGGGCGTCGATATGTGAATGACATCGGGTTCTATTTCATCGAGGAGCTTTGTTATCCTTTTGCTTTGCAACCGTGGGAGCGCCGCGCTGTACGAAATATTGAAAGGAATGGTAATGGTGGGGACTTTTATAATCCTGTATTTCGATTTTTCTTTGGGAGGTATGCCGCAAACGAAAGTATATTCAAACCGATTGTTCGGTATCCTCCCGATAAGTTGATACATGGTCTTTATAGCGCCATCGTAATCTTTGGTAAGAATATCCGTAAAAAAAACCACTTTGATTTTCCTTTCAAGCGGACGTTTTTTTTCTTCAACGATTGATTGTTGCACTGCAGTTTCCAAATAGGGTTATTTATTCTGTTTCGGGAAAAGCTTCACAAAGGAAGATGCTCTGATAATCCATATCGGATTTGATCCAATTCCGCAACCGAAGACTTTTCGAAATACCTCATATTTTGCAAAGGTCATAATAATTTTTGTTGTAATAAATTACCAAGGGTTAATTTTTTGTTAAAAGGGACGAAAAGGCAAAACATCTATCAATCAATAATCGACAGCAATTGATGCGAAATCCGATTAATTATTTTATAAACATCGCATTAAAGATTCAATATAAGCGTATTGTCTCATTAGAACAGCAGCTCGTAACCCAAAACAATCAAACGTCAAACTGTCGAAATCCGAAAATCCGACAGGATGAAATTGGGATATTGCTTCAATTGGCAGCTTAAATTCACAGCATCGGTAAAAAAAATCGACAAATAGAGAATTTAAAAAGTATTGAATAAAAATAATTTTATATCTTTGTAACGTTAGTCTGTATTTTTTACCATATCTGTTTAAAAAAATGGAATGTAAAAGACAACTTTACTGACAACAAACACATTCATGAAGCACCAAAGCAGGCATAGGCAAGCGAGTCCGCTCTTTGGTATATGCAAATCTGACAAGAAAAAAAGATGAAGCCGGTACCGCATTCGTAAATAAACTTTCGACTACAAAAAGCGCCATATCCCTCAACATGCGTAAGGCTTCCTCCTTGAATATCACACATAAAATGAATAAACAAATGAAAAGAAAAAATCTTTTTTGCTTATGGAAAAGATTGCTGCCCTTCGCTCTGTGGGCGCTATCTTTAATGACTTTTGCGCAGAACATCACAGTAAAAGGAACAGTAACCGACGAACTCGGCGAACCGCTGATCGGCGTAACCGTTCAGATACAGGGAACCGGCATCGGAACGACTACCGGGGCCGATGGGGATTACTCGCTCGCCAACGTTCCCCGAAACGGGAAATTGGAAATATCTTATGTCGGAATGAAAACACAAATAATCGACGTAAACGGAAGAACAACCATCAACATCACCTTGCAGGAAGACTCCGAAATCCTCGACGAAGTAGTGGTGGTGGGGTACGGCACGCAACGCCGCCGCGAGATCACCGGTTCGGTGGCCAACGTAACCTCCGAAGACTTCAATCAGGGACTTACTCGCGACGCCAGCGACCTCCTGCAAGGCAAAGTGGCCGGGTTGATGATCAACTCCGGTTCGGGCGAC
>JBGYGP010000127.1:0-5407 GCA_041820645.1 Proteiniphilum sp.
ACATGGATACTTTTACAAATCACATAGGGGATTGCCTGGGCCTATTGTAAAAAATGTCTTTGAACACGGGCAACGCCTGCACGACGAAAATTTTTTCGTTCAAAGCAAATTCAGGAAAAAGTTCGGTAACATTTACAGTCTTAAATTAAATGCCAAATATGCCAACGACTATACACGTTATATCGACGATGAGTGGACAAGTCCTACGTATGTTGATAACAAGTATCTGCAACATGATTTTTATATCTCCTCGGCAAATATGTTTAAGGTTGCCTCCTGGTTGCAGTTTAATCTGTCTGCCGACTATCAACTCAATAAGATGGAAGCCAATTTGGTAAACTTCTCATATCCTGTGCGGCATACGCTGTTAAGCGCTGCGGCAGGCGAAATCCGTTTCAAATGGATTACGCTTCAGGGAAGTGCTCTGGGGACATTTGTACGGGAAAAAGTAAAGAGAAATGCTGCCGCACCCCAAAAAGATATTTTCACCCCTGCGGTTATTCTATCGATAAAACCTTTTACAAAAACAGATCTACACATACAAGCATTCTATAAGAAGATTTTCAGGATGCCCACGTTCAACGATTTATATTACACTTTTATCGGAAATTCGGCGCTAAAACCCGAATATGCCACGCAGTATAATATGGGGTTGCATTATACCCTATCGGTAAAAGAGAGTGTTTTTAAGTCTTTCTACTTTCAAGTCGATGCTTATTACAACGAAATCAACGATAAAATCGTAGCTGTTCCAGCCGGAAACATGTTCCGTTGGATGATGTTGAATTTGGGAAAAGTACAAATAAAGGGAATTGAATTAAACACCAACACATCCGTAGAACTTCACAAGAATTTACTTACTTCATTGCGCCTGAATTACACCTATCAGCAGGCAATGGATATTACCGACAAAGCGGCAAAAAATTACAAACACCAAATCGTTTATATTCCCAAACACAGCGGTTCGGTAATTGCCTCGATCGATTATAAAACTTGGGGAATGAATTACAGTTTTATTTATACCGGAAAAAGGTACAATGCCAAGTATAACGATGTAAACAGCCTGATGCAGCCATGGTACACCAGCGATATAAACTTTAAAAAAGATTTTTCATTCAGGTCGGAGAAATACAAACTCAGAACCACACTGGATGTAAACAACCTCTTCGACCAGCATTACGACGTAGTACTTAATTACCCGATGCCGGGAAGAAATTATCGTTTAACGTTTACATTTACTTTATAAGTATGAAAAAAGAAAAGATACATTGTATATCGATTCTGATACTCTTTTTATTAAGCAGCTGCCGCGAGGAATACGAGATTCTCTATCCCTCCCGAATCCGGACAACTGTAGAACAGGAAAATACCGGAAATCTAAAAGGATTTTATCTCTTGAACGAAGGAAACATGGGTAGCAATAAGGCCAGCCTTGATTATTTTGATTTTTCGACAGGCGTTTATCACCGGAATATCTACGCCGAGGCAAATCCGGCCATTGTTAAAGAACTGGGAGACGTGGGAAACGACGTTCAGATTTACGGCAGCAAACTCTACGCCGTTATCAACGTATCAAACTACATTGAGGTAATGGACGCGAAAACGGCAACACACATCGGGGAAATTAAGATTCCCAATGTGCGTTACATTAAGTTTCACAACGGGAAAGCATACGCCTCTTCTTATGTGGCTCCCGTCAAGTTCGACCAGAATGCACGTGTCGGTTATGTAGCCGAAATCGATACAACAACTTTACAGGTACTGCGTACAGTAAACGTAGGATACCAGCCCGAAGAGTTGGCAATTGTGAATAATAAGATATACGTAGCCAATTCCGGAGGCTATATGTTCCCTAATTACGACCGCACGGTGTCGGTTATCGACCTCGAAACATTCAAAGAGGAAAAGAAAATCGATGTGGCCATCAACCTCCACCGTCTGAGAGCCACCAAATACAATGAATTGATTGTAAGCAGCAGAGGGGATTATTACAATACTCCGTCGATGCTCTATTTCATTGATTTGGAAACGGAAAAAGTTACCGGTTCGCTCAATATGGCAATAAGTAACCTGGATATCGCGGGCGACTCCGCGTACGTGTACGCCGTGGAATGGAGCCACAACACACAACGCAATACGATTACTTATGGCATCATGAACATAAAAACCAAAGAAATCGTATCGCGCAATTTTATCACCGACGGTACGGAGAAAGACATCATCATCCCTTACGGAGTGAAAGTAAATCCCGTAACCGGAGATATTTACGTTACCGATGCCATTGATTACGTAACTCCGGGGACTTTACTCTGCTACAACAGATTCGGAAAACTGAAATGGAAAGTCGATACGGGCGATATTCCGGGACATTTTGCTTTTTTATATGAATAATCAAAAATCACTTAAAACTAATTTTAGACTACAATGAAAAAGAAAAATCATTTTTTTATCGGATGGGTTATTAGTATCGTGATGCTGACATCGTGTCGCGATATAGAAACCGTGATTCCTCCTAAAATCGAAATGGAGAAAACGGAATTTACCGTTAAATCGAATCGGAATTTATTGATTGAACCAACCGTAGGAAACATGAAAGAGAATACGGTTTATTCATGGAAACTAAAGGGAAAGGTAATAGGTGCCGAAAAAAATCTCACATTCAAAGAGAAAGAAACCGGAACCTATTTTCTGACATTCAGGGTAGTTACCGAAGACGGTGCCGACCAGAAAGAGATAAGGATAAACGTAGTGGATTTGGAATTCCCCATTATCGGCATGGAAGGCGGAAACGACATCATACTGGAAACCGGAGAGGAACATATTTTTAAACCGGAAATAAACAATAAAGAAGGTTTAAAACTCAGTTGGATAATGAACAATAAAGAAGTTTCAAAAGCCGATGAATATATGTTTACATCCAACGAGGAAGGAATATTCTTCGTTAACTTGAAGGCTGAAAATGAAGACGGTGCAGACGAATACCTGATAAAAATTCTCGTGGTAAAAGAAGCGCCCTTAATCATTTCCTTTACTTATCCCGAACAATCGGCTTCGTTGGGAAGGACCATCCGCCTCATTCCTGCCATGCCAAGCACGAAAAACGTCACATTCCAATGGTTTGTCAATGGCGTGGAAGACAAGACGCAAACTTCTGACAAGTTTGTTTATAAGCCATCGGCTTTGGGAAAAACGGACATAAAGGTGGTCGCCACAAAGGACGGGAAAAAAGGCGAAGCCTCCATCGTCGTGAACACGGTAAACCCCGAACAATACTTCCGTCCTTTCTCGGCAAACAGCAGTCCGTATTCAACAAAAGTTTTCGAGTTTCTTGCCGCACCCGGCCAGTTCGTGAACGAACGCTACACGGCATACACCATGGAAGAGGCTAATAAATATGCCGAAGAGAGGCTGAAACCCGGAAACCAGTATGTATCATTAGGCGCTTTTGGCGGATATATTGTAGTTGGGTTTGATCATAGCATCAAAAATACCGGAACATGGGATTTTGCCATTTACGGCAACTCATTCAGCGGAAGTTCCGAGCCGGGTATTGTTTGGGTGATGCAGGACGAAAACGGGAATAGTTTACCCGACGACAACTGGTACGAACTGAAAGGCAGCGAAACCGGAAAACCGGAAACAATACAAGATTACGAGGTAACCTATTACCGCCCCTCCACACCCAAATCAAACGTCCTGTGGACAGACAATTTAGGCCATAGGGGTGAAGTTGACTGGTTGAGCTTTCACCAACAAGACTATTATTACCCCAACTGGATGAAAGAAAACACTTATATGTTGCGCGGCACCTGCCTTGAATCGAGAACGTATGACAAATCGGGACAAGGGACATACTGGGTAAACAAAGAGTTTGACTGGGGATATGCCGACAATTTCAGCCCCATCGACCGGTTGACGGACGACATCAACTACAATGCCTCGGCAAATGCAAACCATTTCAAAATAAGCAACGCCATCACACACGACGGCAAAGATATTCATTTGAAATACATCGACTTTATAAAAGTGCAGACGGGCTTGAATGTGAAAGCCGGATGGCTGGGAGAAAATTCCACCGAAGTATTCAGATTTATGGACATACAAGTAAAATAATAGAAAATGAAAAATATATACAAAACACTATCCGCAATATTATTGGCTGTAATCTTGTTTTCGTGTAATGACGGCAGCCCTTTCAGCGGAACAGATAACCGCCTCTTATCACTGAATCTGACGGTGGGTGGCAAAAAATATATAGGCGTGATGGTTTCCGGAAACACAATAAACATCTCCGTTCCCTTGGAATTGGATTTAAACAACGCGAAAGTAGATTATTCCATTAGCGAACAGGCGCGTATTCTGCCCGATCCGGCAAAAATAACCGGATGGAACGACGAACAGGTTTTTAATGTGATAGCGTATAATGGCGAAAAACGCACCTATATCGTGCGCATTATCAGGGAAAAAGAAGAAACGGGCAATACTGTGCTCCTGGCTACCGATGATGATGTGAAAGCGTTTGCCGAAAAGGGTATTTCGAGAGTGGGCGGCAACCTGGTTATCGGAAGGGAAACCGGCACGGATTCCGTCAGCAACATTGATGCCCTCACTTATCTTACCAAAGTAGATTATAAAATTATCGTCAATCCCACGTATAAGGACAAAGATTTGTCGGGATTGCGAAACCTTGCGGAAGTGGGTGGCATTCACGTAAGAAATAATAAATTCATCAAAACAATAACCTTGAAATCATTGCAAACCGTATATGAAGATTTCGTGATAAACACCGATACGCTAAGGGAGATACATCTTCCGGAACTTGTAAAAGTGATCGGCAATATGGATATTCAAGCAAATGACATTACGGGGCTCGATTTTCCTTCGTTGCAACAAGCAGGTAGTTTTTTTGTAAAAGGCAATAAGTTAAGTATGCTGAAAGTGAACAACCTGAAAGAAGTTTCCGGAAATTTTTCACTTGCTCATCTTCCTGTTTTGCAGAGAGCCGATTTTTCGAAGCTTCAACACATTTCTGGCGCTTTTGTCGGCACCAATTTAAACGCGTTAGGAACGTTCACATTACCCGTTCTGGAAAAAGTGGGAGGTAATTTCACGATAGAAAATTCCAAGGGGCTTGCCGAGTTTTATCTTCCGATGTTGGAACAAACAAAAGCCGTTCGAATATACAACAACGTGAAACTGGCGCGCATAATGGCGCCTAAATTAAAACTGGTGGATGGCGATTTTATGTTCTATGGTTGCCCCGTGAAAAATATAGATCAGGTAGCTGTTGAAGCAGTCAACGGGAAGCTAACCCTTAGCCAGTTAACCAGCCTGCAAAATGTAAATCCATTTTTTAAATCGTTGAAAAAGGTTTCAGATATAGAACTGAACTTTATTCTGGCGGACG
>JBGYGP010000128.1:0-4964 GCA_041820645.1 Proteiniphilum sp.
AGTGTCCACGAAGCGGTGTATTTCCCGTATGTCTTTTCGCCGATGTGCACAACATTCGGTTCTCCCATAATCGCACGCGAACAAAACAGGGTCAGCTCGGAAGCCGAAGCCGAATTTCCGGTAGCAATGATATATACTTTGCTTAAATTGAGGTTGGCCGTAAGCGGATTAGGAGCTGCCTTGTATGTGATGTCGCCGTTCTGTTCGTCTTCTTCCTGATACTCTCCCAATTTGGCAACGTCTCTACCGCCTCGTTTATCGAAGTATTGATTCAGGAATGTATTATACTTCATTTTCACCAGCGTGGTTTTGTTTCTTACTTCGGTTTCGGGAGCAAACAACGAAACGAGGTAAGAAGCGGCATTGATGCCTCCGCCGCCGTTGTAGCGCAAATCGAGTACCAGATCGGTAACTCCTTCCTGTTTGAATCGGGAAAACACTTCGTGCAGCCGGTAGTTGAAATTGGCAATGTAGCTTGTATAAAACAGGTAGCCTATTTTTTTATCGCCGATGGCGAATACTTTATCGAACAGGACGGGGTCGGTATTTATGTTTCCGGGGGTAACAGAAACTTCACGGTCAAGTTCGATACCGCTATCCGTAATTTTATAGATTGAAAGGGCAATCGCATTGTTCCCGAAGAGTTTGTCGTTATCGAATTGGATATAGCCGTCTTCCGTTATTTTCCCGGTTATGGGGCTTCCATCCACTTTACCGATTATGTCAAGCCGTTTGATTCCTGCTTTTTCTGCCGGCGAATTCGGATAAACGTATTTTACCATAGCCAGAAACTCTGTTCCGGCTTGATTTGCGGAAAGAAAAGTAAGGCTGTACCCGAAAGAGAATTGCTGTCCGGCGAATCCGCTTACAAGGCTTTGGACATCACGGGTTATCCACGACCATCCTTTTTCGGTATCGGTCTTGTAGAGGATGCTCTCAAAATATTTTTCGGGGTCGGTGTCGTTCGAGGTCGGTTTCTTATCCAACATCTCTTCGTTCCAGAGGTAATATGCCGACATTCCGTCGTACACGAACTGCGATACTATGGGAACATCGCCCGTAAGCACGGGCAATTCCTTTTTATCCTTACACGATGTGGCGAGCGTCAACAAAGCCGCCGCGAAAAAAAACCGGAATAGTGTTATTCTTTTCATAAAGATTGAATTTATGTATGTTTTCGCAAAAGTAAGAAAGAATTTGAGAAAGGCGTGTTTTTTATAACATATTTAACACTCCTTTTCCCTGCCGGCGAATCTCCGGCTCGTCACCCGTGCAGTCCACGACGGTGGAAGGTTCTGTTCCACCGAAACCGCCGTCGATAACGATATCGGCCGTATCGCTCCATTTTTCGTAGATAAGTTCGGGGTCGGTGGTATATCCGAGGTCATCATCCGGGTCGATGATCGATTTGTTGAGGATGGGGTTTCCCAGCTCTTCGGCGAGGGTTCGGATGATGTTGTTGTCGGGGACGCGGATGCCTACCGTCTTTTTGTTTTTGTATATTTTGGGCAACGAGGATGCGGTAGGCAGAATAAAAGTAAAGGGGCCGGGGAGGTTCTTTTTCATCAGTTTGAATGTGGGCGTGTCCACCTTGGCATATTCGCTGATGTGGCTCAAATCGGAGCAAATGATGGAGAGGTTGCTCTTCTGGGGGTTGATGCCGATGAGGTTGCATATCTTCTCTACCGCACGCACGTTGAGGGCGTCGCATCCGATACCGTAGAGGGTGTCGGTAGGATAGACGATGATGCCTCCGCCGCGAAGCGTTGAAACGATTTTTTCTATTTCGCGGTTGTTGGGGTTTTCATTGTAAAGTTTGATGAGCATAACGGACGCAAATGTATAAAAAAATAGCTTCGTTATCATGTCCGAAGCTATTTTTTGTTTATCGGGATATTTACTATCCGTAGATTACCTTTCCGTTTTCGTCGCGGTTTTCATCCAATCCGTTGCTATACTGCTTCATTGCGCGAAGGCTCATGCCCATACTCGAAAAGCCGCCGTCGTGGAAAAGATTCTGCATCGTAACTTTTCGTGTAAGGTCGGAAAACATGACGATGCAGTAGTCGGCGCAATCGTCTGCGTTGGCATTGCCGATGGGCGACATGCGTTCGGCAAAATCCATGAGGTCTTCCATCCCTTTTACGCCGCTTCCGGCAGTAGTCATAGTGGGCGATTGGGAGATGGTATTTACGCGTACGCCTTTTTCGCGACCGTAGATGTACCCGAAACTGCGGGCAATGGATTCGAGGAGGGCTTTGGCGTCCGCCATATCGTTATAACCGTAGAATACGCGCTGTGCGGCAACATAAGTAAGTGCGACAATCGACCCGCCTTCGGCGATGGCGTCGAGTTTTTTGGCCACCTGCATCATCTTGTGGAACGATATGGCAGAAACGTCGAGTGTTTTGTCGAGGAGGTCATAGTCGAGATCGTCGTAGGTGCGTTTTTTGCGCACGTTGGGCGACATGCCGATGGAGTGGAGCACGAAATCGATTTTTCCGCCGAGTATTTCCATCGACTTGGAGAATACCATTTCCAGATCTTCCACGTTGGTGGCGTCGGCGGGCAGAATTTCGGCATTGAGTTTGGCGCCGAGCGCCGCGGTTTCGCCCATGCGTACGGCAACGGGCGTATTGGTAAGCGTGATTGCGGCACCCTCTTCTACGGCACGTTCGGCCACTTTCCAAGCGATGGACATATCGTTTAATGCACCGAAAACGATGCCTCTTTTTCCTTTCAATAAATTGTGATTCATTTTCTTGTTTCTAATATGTTTAAACGAATTTATGCACAAAAATACAAAAAATGTGCAACATTCAAGAGCAATCCGTCAATTAAATCGTTTTTGATGGTTAATAAAGTAAAAAAAGCATCCGCAAGAGCCGAAAGCATGACGATTCCGGGAAGTTCGGGAAAACCGCATTCTCCATTTTTATCAAATTTAATACTTGCCGGAATGAACAAATTACCACAAAACAGTTGTTATATAGCCGTAAAAGAGTATTTTGCATGCCCTCCCACATGCAAACAGATATACTCGAAAAAATATGGAACGTAAGCTGTATAAAGGCTTCGGTGTAGAAAAAGGAATATTATAGATATGAGAATAACATATATCTATCACAGTTGTTATTTGTTGGAGTTTGAAGATTTTTCGGTTGTCTTCGACTTTTATCAGGATGTGAAACGAGAAGATGGTTCCTACTGGATAAAAGATTATTTGTTGAAGAAAGAGGAAACATTGTATGTTTTCGTAACGCACTCTCACCGAGATCATTTCAACAGCGAGATTTTTTCGTGGAAAAATAGCAAGCGCAATATCGTTTATGTGTTGTCCGGAGAGTTGAAAGAGAACGGTTTTTCCGTTCCCGGAGATGCTGTTTTATTGGATAAATCGGAGGTTTACGAAACCCAGCATTTCAAAGCACAGGCTTTCGGATCGACGGATGCGGGAGCTTCGTTTCTGTTAAACGTCGCAAATTCGCGTTATTTTCATGCAGGCGACCTCAACAATTGGCATTGGAACGAAGAGGTTTCGTTGCCCGAATCGCGCACCTACGAGAATAATTTTTTGTGCGAACTGGAGCTTATCGCGGAAGAAGCGGAGCAGTTGCATTTGGCCATGTTTCCTATCGACCCTCGGTTGGGAAAAGATTTTATGCGCGGCGCGCAACAATTTGTGCAAAGATTTTCGGTCAATTATTTGCTGCCGATGCATTTCGGTGAAAGCTACGAGTCGGTAAATGCTTTCGAAGAATATGCCCGATTGCAGAACACAAAATATCTACCAGTTCAACACAAGGGACAAAGCTTTAATTTATAACATATTATGGAAATAAAAAGCAGATTCGATCATTATAATATCAATGTGTTTGATCTTCAACGAAGCCTCGATTTCTACGCAGAAGCGCTCGGCCTTAAAGAGGTAAGGCGCAAAGAGGCCTCCGACGGTTCATTCATTCTTGTTTATCTGGGCGACGGACAAACCCAATTCACCCTCGAGCTCACCTGGTTGCGCGATTGGAACAAACCCTACAACATGGGCGACAACGAACAACATCTCTGCGTAAGGGTGGCAAACCATTACAACCGAGCACGGGAATTTCATAAAGCGATGGGCTGTGTCTGTTACGAGAACGAATCCATGGGATTGTATTTCATCATCGACCCCGACGGGTATTGGATTGAAATTCTCCCCGAAAAAGATAACCAAACCTTCAAGAACAGATGAACTATTTCAATTACAAGCGCCGTCCTACCCTTGATGTTCGAATAGGCAATCTGCCTTTGGGAGGAAATCATCCCGTCGTCGTGCAAACAATGACGAATACCAATACCCTCGATACCGAGGCCAGTGTGGCGCAATGCAAGCGCATCATCGCTTCGGGAGCCGAACTCATCCGCCTCACGGCACAAGGTGTAAGGGAGGCCGAAAACCTGCGAAACATCAGAGATGCCCTGAGGCAAAAGGGATATACAACACCCCTCTCGGCAGACATCCATTTCAATCCGCGTGCGGCAGTGGCGGCAGCAGCCATCGTGGAGAAAGTGCGCATCAATCCCGGAAATTTCGTGGATAAGCAAAAACTGTTCGAAGAAAAAACCTATACCAATGAGGAATACGCGCAGGAAATCGAAAAGATAAGAGACAAGTTCACTGCTTTTCTCGATGTGTGCAAACAGCACAGCACCGCCGTGCGCATCGGAGTCAATCATGGCTCGCTGTCCGACCGCATTATGAGCCGTTACGGCGATACGCCCGAAGGCATGGTAGCTTCCTGCATGGAATACCTGCGCATTGCGGTGGAAGAGCGATTTACCGATATTGTCATCTCGATGAAAGCTTCAAACACGCTGCTGATGACCAAAGCCGTGCGGCTCTTGGTGGATGCGATGGACAAGGAGGACATGCATTTCCCGCTTCATCTGGGCGTTACCGAAGCCGGAGACGGAGAAGACGG
>JBGYGP010000129.1:0-2731 GCA_041820645.1 Proteiniphilum sp.
CATAGAGCACAGCAACAATAAAAGAGGTAGTTGCTTTTTCACGCTTAAATTTAGCATAAATCGATGCATTCTTTGTTTCAAGTGTTTCATCTCAATCGGAATCAAAATTTTCGTAAAGATTATTACGGTCGTTTTTTGTACAGATCCTTTCAGGAATTTTTGCCAGGCATTCAAATTCATTGCTCATTTTCTTTTTTTGCGCAGGCAGGTCAGAAACGTATAGTTGTGAGGATGTTTCTCGTCGGCTGCGCCTTCTTGTTGTTCTATCGTTTCCCACTCGTTGGGGTCTGTTTCGGGGAAGAAGGTGTCGGCATCGGTAAATGTGTGGTGTATGCGAGTGAGGTATAGTTTTTTAGCAACGGGCAGGGCGGTTCGGTAGAGTTGTCCGCCTCCGATGATGAATATCTCTTTCTCCGGCGGGCTTTCCTGCAGGGCTTCGGCCAGTGAGCGCACCACGATGCAGCCGGGATAGTTTCCGGCATCGCCGGATGTAACTACGATGTTGGTACGGTCGGGCAATGCGCCTTTCGGCAGCGATTGGAATGTGCGCCGCCCCATGACGACGGTGTGTCCCGATGTGATGTTTTTGAAATGTTTCAGGTCGTTGGGCAGATGGCAGAGCAGGTTGCCGTTGCGCCCGATTCCGTTTTTTTCGTCGATGGCGACGATTATGGAGAGTTGGCGTTGTGTCATTTTTGTTTGTTTTTTTTTGCGAATAAATATTTGCTGATATAGGCGAGCAGGATTATGTTCATCATCAGCGCGTAAACGATGGCGGGCACTGCGATGGCGTCGTTGTTTAAAACAAACGGGCTTCCGGCGATGGCGATGGCTTGCGCCGAGTTTTGCATTCCTACTTCGATGACGATGGTTCGTTTCTGTTTCGGTTGCAGCCCGAACAGGATTGCCAGGAGGGCGCCGGCTCCCATTGCTATCAATATCAGTATTGTTACAACGAGGGTGAGCGAAGAAAAATTCGCTACGATTACTTCCCGGTTGGAGATGAAAAAGACGGTCGCCAGCAACAGGAGGGCGGGAAAAGCGGACTTGTCGAGTACTTTTTTTGCCTTGCCGGCGAAGCGGGGGCGGTATTTTTTCACTACCATTCCCAGGGCGATGGGCAGGAGGATGAGTATTACGTTTTGCACAAACAGTTGCATGGCCGGCAATCGGATGCGGCTTACGGTTTCGAATCCCGAAATTTCCATCGCGTACGTCAGGATGGGGGGGATGGTGAATACGGTGATGATGCTGCTCAACATGGTGAGTGTTACCGAGAGCGGGACATCGCCTTTGGCTATGAGTGAAAAGATGTTCGACGAGCTGCCTCCCGGCGAGCAGGCGATAAGTACCAATCCGACAAACAGGTATGGCTCCGGCCTGAAGATGTAGCCCAGCCCGATGGCGATGAGGGGGAGGATGACGATTTGTGCGAACAGGCCTATCCAGAGGGCTTTGGGTTGTCTGGCGAGTGCGGCAACTTCTTGGAGTTTGAATTCCAATCCGAGGTCGAACATCAACAGCAGCAGAATGGGAAGTACGATTAATACGGGGTTCATTGTTTGTTGTTTGTTGTTTTGTCAGTTTTCTTTTGCGGCGCGGCGGTTTTGCGTTTGTTTCATTTCAACGTTGCGTTTTCAGACGGCTACTTCGCCTTTGATGTGCGGGTGCGGGTTGTAGTTTTCGAGTTGAAAATCTTCGAAGCGGAATCCGAAGATATCTTTCACATCGGGGTTTATCTTCATTTGCGGCAGGGGGCGCGGCTCGCGCGAGAGTTGCAGCTCTGCCTGTTCGAGGTGGTTGAGGTAGATGTGCGCGTCGCCGAGGGTGTGTATGAACTCGCCCTCCTGCAATCCGGCAACTTGTGCCGTCATTTTCAGCAACAGGGCGTAGGATGCGATGTTGAAGGGTACGCCCAAGAAAATATCGGCGCTGCGTTGGTAGAGTTGCAGGCTGAGTTTGCCTTCCGACACGTAGAATTGGAAGAGGGTGTGGCAGGGGGGGAGTTTCATGTTGGGCAAATCGGCTACGTTCCATGCGCTGACGATGATGCGGCGGCTGTCGGGGTTGGTTTTGAGGGTGTGCACTGCTTCGGCAATCTGGTCGATGTATCCGCCGCGGTAGTCGGGCCACGAGCGCCATTGGTATCCGTAGATGTGCCCCAGATTGCCGTCGGCGTCGGCCCATTCGTTCCAGATGCGCACGCCGTTGTCGTTTAGGTATTTTATGTTGGTGTCGCCGTTGAGAAACCACAGCAGTTCGTGTACGATGGATTTCAGGTGCAGTTTTTTTGTGGTCAGTATCGGGAATCCGTCGTGCAGGTCGTATCGGCTTTGGTGGCCGAAGATGCTGACGGTTCCCGTTCCTGTGCGGTCTTCTTTGCGGATGCCTTCGCGGAGTGCGTGGCGGAGTAAATCGAGATATTGTTTCATCGTTTCTTCTACTAATTTCCTCGCAAAAATACGCTTTTTATGTTGTTTTATCAAATGGGTGGGGGCTTTTTATTTTTCGTTTCTGCCGGCGAGGGTGTTTCGGATTGCGCATGCGGGGGGCTATCGGGGCGAAGGATTGTGCTCTACTATGGTCTCCGGCAGTTGTCGGCAAGTCCCCGACAGTTTTCGGCAAGTTCCCGCAAGTTTTCGGCATGTTCCCGCAAGTTTTCGGCAAGTCCCCGCAAGTTGTCGGCATGTTCCCGCAAGTTTTCGGCATGTTCCCGACAGTTTTCGGCATG
>JBGYGP010000130.1:0-4468 GCA_041820645.1 Proteiniphilum sp.
ATCGCCTCTACCTGCGAATGGATGTCTTCGGCACCCTCGTCGAGAGAAAAATTCCCTTTCTCCACTTCCGTGAGGATGCTTTGCAACGCTGCGCGAAGCGTTTTTTCTTCTTCGGTATCGAGCAGCCCTATTTTTACCAACATTTTTATGTGCGCCATCGAGCCGATGATGTCGTGCCGAGCCAGTCGCAAATCGAGTGTGCGGTCGTTTCCCACCGTGAATTCTTCTACCGTTTTGTGGGCGTCGAAGCCTTTGTTCCAAAGTTTTGCCATGTTGTATTGATGTTTCGAGGGCAAAGATACGAACAAGTTTTTAAAGAAGGAAGAAGGGAAAGGATGAATGAAGAAAGAAGGACCATAAATAAAAAATGAAATGCGCTCCATGCCGATGGCCGAGAGCCAAAAGCCTCTACTGAAAAGGAATTCGAACTTCGGGGGGGGCAGCAAGTTACAAAGAGAAACCGCCCTGCGGGAGTTCTCCCATAGGGTGGTTTCTCTTTGTAATTGGTTATCAACTATTACTTTCCCATTCGAGGGTGGTGCCGTTCCACTTCATATAGACGTGATATACCTTACCGGGCTGTACCTTTGTTCTGGAGGGAAATAAGGTAGCGGTTCGCACTTCGTTTCCGCTGAAGGAGATGTATCCCCGCATCGGTTCGATATCGGGTGTACCGATAAGCCAGCGGTAGAGAGTGATGCTTGCACCGGCCGCCAAGGTGCTATTGTAAAGCGGTTGCCAATCATATTCATTGATGCCGAAATAGACGGATGCCTTATCTCTCCAATTGGCGGTGCTGCTACTTACCGTGTTGCTGCTCAAGTCGAAGGTTACAGTATTGTTGTTATGGTAGCCATTCCAGATAAACGAGGAGGGGGATTCATTCTCGTATTGCAACCATAAGGTAGTCGGCAGATTCAAATCGGTGGCGCTGCTGTTTTTTAGATGGAGTGCCATTACCCAGCCGAGGTGCCGAAACGAAATGCTGTTTAACGTGGTAGCGGTGACATTCGTCTGCGTGTGGCGGAGTGCGGGACGGATAATGCCGCTTTTGTCTTCGTCGGTTGTAGGTTTATCGAGTGTAATGCACTCCTCTTCGAAGTTTTCGAAAACGTATTTTGCCGTGCCAACCTCGAAATAACCTCCGTTGGTAGGAGAGTAGGTGCTGGTTTGCTGGTACACGGCGTGAAAGGTGAAAGCGGCGCCGGAGGGTATTTCCTCAGGGACGGTTACGGTAAAGGATGCCTTTTTCCCGTCGGCAGAGATGCTCGCGGGCACAATGGGAGCCTTGTTGTGGTGGTAGTTGGCGCCGTGCACGAAACAGAGCATCAGCGTGTCGCCGGCGCTCCATTTCAGGGTGGTGCCGTCCGGGGTGTAGGTCATGCGAGCGTCGGACTCGTCGGCCGGTAATGTGGCCGAGAGAGCGATGGTGCGCCCTTCGGTTTGCGCGGGCGCTTCTATCTCGGTTTTTGCACAGCCGGCCGCAACAAGGGCAATGGCTGCAAAGAAGAAAATTTTTTTCATTGTGGTTCTTTTTTCAATTACGTTATTATATTGTTTTTTGTTAAGGGGGTTAGGGGTAATCCGACCAGACTTCGCTCGGCGTGCAAAACGGTTTCGGACGAGCCGGCCATTTTCCGCAGACAGTGCAACGATCTTTCCGTCCGATGCGATGCATAAAAGTATTTACAAATATCGGTAGGATGGAAGGAAACGTCTTTCGTATTTCATTCAGCAACAGTCGCGGAAAGCGTAAACGGATGAAAGAGCTGTTTCAAAAAAATCTGTTATCGACTATTTATCAATCAAACATCTTTTTGAAGCGATTGAAAATACTGTTTTTAGCTGATTTGCTGGGTACAAAGTTTTCCGATTTTTCCATTTCCGCAATCGTTTTTTTCTCGTTGTCCGACAGATTTTCTGGAATATATACGTTTACATTGATTAATTCGTCTCCGGTACCAAAACTGTTCACAGAAGGCAATCCCTTGTTTCGCAGGCGGAGCACTTTCCCGGGTTGTGTTCCGGGATCGATTTTCACTTTAGCGACCCCCTCGATGGTGGGGACTTCAACCATACCGCCCAAAGCGGCAGTAGGGAAACTGATAAAGAGATTGTATATCACATCGTTGTGGTCGCGAATCAAATCGGGATCTTCCTCTTCTTCTATCAGAATCAGCAAGTCGCCATTGATGCCTCCGCGCCGTGCGGCATTGCCTCTCCCCTGCATCGAAAGCTGCATACCCTCTTCTACACCGGCCGGAATTTTGATTGCAATTACCTCTTCCTCGTTGCGAATTCCTTCGCCGTTGCAATGGGGGCATTTTTTCTGAATCGTAGTCCCTTCGCCGTTGCAGGCGGGACAGGTCGTGGTGGTTTGCATTTGTCCGAGAATGGTGTTTTGCACGCGTGTTACGCTTCCCGTTCCGTTGCAGGTAGAGCAGGTGGAAAACGAATTGCCATTCTCCGAACCATTGCCGTTGCAGTGCGAGCAGGCGACGTATTTTTTTACCTTGATTTTTTTCTCCACGCCGTGCAGTATCTCCTTCAAGGAGAGTTTTACTTTCACTCTCAAATCGGAACCGCGATTTACCCTCCGTCCGCGACTGCCTCCAAAGCTACCGAATCCGCCGAATCCGCCAAAATGCCCGCCGAAGATATCGCCGAATTGCGAGAAGATATCCTCCATCGACATGCCACCGCCGAAACCTCCTCCCGAAGCGCCGCCCACACCGGCATGCCCGAACTGGTCGTATCGGGAGCGTTTGTTCTGATCGCTCAGAATTTCGTATGCTTCGGCCGCCTCCTTGAATTTTTCTTCGGCTTCGGCGTCTCCCGGATTTTTATCGGGATGGTACTTGATGGCTTTTTTCCGGTAAGCCTTTTTTATCTCTTCGAAAGTAGCCGTTTTCGACACTTCCAGTACTTCGTAGTAATCTCTTTTTGTTGCCATTAGCTTTCCGGATTATTCTCCTACAATCACTTTCGGGAAGCGAAGTATTTTATCGTTCAACTCATAACCTTTTTGCAGGCAGTCCACCACCGTCCCTTTTTGTTCGGGGTCTTCCACCGGAATTGTGGTAACGGCTTCAAACCGTTCCGGGTCGAAAACTTGTCCTCGGGCTTCAATCTCTTTTACTCCGTTTTGATTGAGAAACGATACGAACTTGCTGTATATCAATTCTACGCCTTCTATCAGAGCGGGGTTGTCGGAAGCACTCCGGATGGTCTGCAAGGCCCTTTCGAAATCGTCGATAAGCGGAATGATGTTGATGAGTACGCGCTCTCCGCCGCTTTTTATGATGTCGGCTTTTTCTTTGACCGTGCGTTTGCGGTAGTTGTCGAAGTCGGCGTTGAGTCGCAAAAAACTATCGTTTAAGTCGTTGTATTTTATCTGAAGTTCGGCAAAAGGATCCGTATCTTCTGACAAATTGTCTTCATTATCGGGAGTCGCATCCGGTAGCTTTTCGTTTTCGGGGTCTAAATTTTCCGGTTCTTTTTCGAAATCGGAAACGCTCTTATTGTCATATATTTCACTCATAATCTTTGCTTTAAATAGAGGGAAGAGCCTGTTGATTACAGTATTCTTTTTTTTATGTACCAAAGGTATTGCAAATAGTTTGCCAATTTTTCGCAAAACGTGCACTCGCGAAATAAAAAGAGTACTCTTTTTCTGTTGTCTGCTTTTGGCCGTCTTCGGCAGGCGATAAGCGAACCTCGAAACCGGTCATGCCTAAAGGCTGCCGAAGGCCGTTTGGTAATTATTTTCCGAACATGACTACATGGCTATAAGAAATATTCACACCATTCGTCAAAGATTTTTACCTGATGCCAATCGTGCTGCCTGAGGCTTTCTCTTATCTTTTTCAGCGATTTCTCTTTGCCGAGTTGCGATTTGGAATAAAATTTATCGGCAAAACAGATCAGTTTCTCTTCCAAACTTCGGGGCTGCATATCGCGATGCGGGATGGGGAGTTTTCGCTGAAGAATGCTCTCCAGGGTAATTCCTGTTCCGGTATGGCGTTCGCACACTTTTCCGTGTTTCGGGTAACCGCACCGGGTGAGGATTTCGCGTCCCAGATAGCCGTGGCAAATATAGGGCATATCGCCTTCGCAGGCAATGCGAGGAGCTTTGGTTCTGAAAATGCCTATATCGTGGAGCATCGCCGCTTCTTCGAGAAATTTAACATCGATAGCCAATTCGGGATGTTTGGCTGCAACGGACAATGCTTTCCGGGCAACGTCGCTCACGTGCGACATGTAAATGTCGTAAAGTTTCGTCCCTTTTTTATAATATTTATCGATTATTTCATTCGGATCCATACAGAACGGGAAAGGAATATCCAACAACGGTTCGTCATTTTTTTATCCCCGCAAAGATAGCAAAAAAAACGACTCGTAAAATCTTTGCTGCGGGATTGTGGGCTTGTCCGAACAACCGCTAAAATCTTCTTCCCGACAAAAACGC
>JBGYGP010000131.1:0-7631 GCA_041820645.1 Proteiniphilum sp.
AATGTTTTAATCTTTAGAGTTAGTTACTTTTTTCTATTTTATCGGGGGTTCTCTTGCGGTATGTTAAGATGCTACAATGGCGGTGGAACCGCACCGAAAAACGGTGCTAATGCCGGTACACTATCAGCTGCCGCCCAAGCCGGCATTCCTTGCGTCCACACCAGCGTATCAGGGGTGAGTATTCCTTGCTGCGCCATCTGTTGGAGTTGTTGCAGGGGTAAGGGCCCTTGTTGAACTCCGTTCACAGCTACGTGAAAGATAGCCTGCGTCGGCATGGGCGGCGGGGTTGTTCCTTCCTGTTGTGGAGCAAAGCCAACCGGATTGCGAGGTTGCTGTTGCGGGTTAGGATTAAACTGTCCGCTTTGAGGGTTGGTCATTTGTTGTGCCATCTGCTGTGCCATTGCCAAACCGATACCGGCACCCATGGCATCGCCGGCAAGTCCGCCTCCGCCACTTTCGGCTCCTGCTTTCAGCGAGTCGGCAAACTGCATTTGGGTGTAGGCGGTCATATTACCGATAACACCCATGCTAGTACGCCGGTCTAAGGCTTGTTCCACCGCTTCCGGCAGCGAGATATTTTCTATTAAGAAACGGGTAAGTTCGATACCATATTCGGCAAAATCGTCCTTTAGTCCAATAGTAAGCTCTTGCGAAAACTCATTGAGGTTCGCGGCCAAATCGAGAGCTGCGATTTTAGCTTCGCCCAAATAGTCGGTAAACTTGGTGATAACGAAATTGCGGAGCTGATCGCTTATGCCGTCCGTGGTAAACTCTCCGCCGGTTCCGGCTACATTCTTAATAAAGGGAATGGGGTCTGCCTGAATACGAAAGTTGTACGATCCGAAAGCACGCATGCGGATAGGCCCGAATTCGGGGTCACGCAGCATAATGGGGTTTGCCGTTCCCCAACGCTGGTTGAGAAACTGTTTGGTGTTTACAAAGTACACATCAACCTTGAACGGTGATTTAAAACCATACTTCCATCCCTTGAGGGTAGTTAAGATGGGCATGTTGTTGGTTTCCAGCACGTGCCTGCCGGGTTGAAATACATCTGCAAACTGCCCTTCGTTTACAAGCACAGCTATCTGTGTTTCGCGCACAGTGAGCTGTGCGCCATTCTTGATTTCTGCATTGTAACGCGGGAAGCGCCAAATCATGGTGTCGCTGGTTTCATCCGTCCATTCGATGATATCGATAAATTCATTGAATGCTTTTTGTTTAATTTTGTTTAAAAAACTCATAAGTCAGGATAATAATGATATGGGTTATGATTTTCTTATTCTTGATTCTTGCCAAGCTGAAACAGTCCTCTGAATTACACAGTTGCAAAAGTGTGAAATATCAGGCGAGCAAATCTGCATTATTTGAGCAGAATTCAGCACAAAGCGAGCATTAACAGTTTTTACATATAGCACAATTTGCGCATTGTCTTGCGACAACATCTTTTTTATTAGCGTTATAACCCGTATCGACCGTTGCTCTGTCCCATGTTTGTTCGGAAGATAAGATGAGGGAATGAGTTTGTTTTCTACTTCGGTATTTTTCTGTATTGTGAAGGGGCTATTCCAAACTCTTTTTTAAACACACGCGTAAAATAGTTGGCATCGTAAAATCCACAGGCGTCGGCAACCTCATTGATTGAAACGGAGGTGTCTTGTAGCATTTTTTTCGCTTTCCCGAGTTTTATTTTCAATATGTAGGAAATAGTGGATTGACCTGTTATCGCATTGAGTTTGCGGTTCAGTTGCGACATGCTTACAGCCATTCTTTCAGCGATAAACGCGGAGCTTAAAGCCGGATTCTGTATCTCCGTATGAATAATATCGGTAATTGTTTGCAGGTATTTTAAATTGGCGTCGTTGTTTGTTTTGTTGATCGATGAAATATTATTTTCCAATGTCTTTTTGTATTTTTCAATCAATTTTTTCTGTCCATCCAGCATATTGTGGATGCGAGTCAAGAGCTCTTCGGGATGGAATGGCTTTTTTATAAAGGCATCGGCGCCGCATTGCAACCCCTCTATTCTATCCTCATCGTTGCTTTTGGCCGTAAGCATAATTACCGGAATGTGGTTTAACATGATATGTTGCTTCATCTCACGACAAAACTGCGTACCGCTTTTTACGGGCATCATCACATCCGTAATCACTAAATCGGGAATATGTATCTCTGCTGTCTCCAACCCTTCCTGTCCGTTTTTTGCCAATATCACCTTGTATTTTTCACTTAAAAGCGACTTGATGTACATGCTGATATCTTTATTGTCTTCTACCACTAAAACGATGGGATTGGAGCTATTTTCTTTTTCATCCGATTTTTCTGTTTCGGGCATCTCTTCCACGAAAGAATTCGATAATTGTTTCGCTGCGAGAGGGGATGTTTCGATTTGTTCTTTCAGAGGTTCGATGTTTTCGAGGTATTTATTTTTCACGGGGAGGGTTATGGTAAAGGCGGTTCCTTTGCCCAATTCGCTCTCTACGGTTATTTCTCCTTTCATTTTTTTTACCATCATTTGTGTAAACGACAGGCCGATTCCCGTACCGGATGTATTTTGAGCATTTTTGCCCTGATAAAATAATTCGAAGATGCGCTTCAGATCTTCTTTGCAAATACCTTCTCCCGTATCGCTGATGCGGATGGTTATGGTATCGGGACGTTTCCCTTTCATGACGATAAAATTGATTCTATCCCCGATTTCGGTGTGTTTGATGGCATTCGAGATTATGTTGCTGACAATTTTATCGATATAAAAAGGGATAAAATCCATCTCCTGTGATGCCAGATCCGAATAAAAAACAAGGTCCACTCCGTTTTTTTGGGCAAATAGATTGAAGGATTCGGCTGTCATTCTCAGATAAGCGATGATATTGCCCCGTTTCCATTTCGGATTGTCTTTGCCCGATTTCAGTTTGCTTATATCCAATAGTTGATTCACCAGATTGAGCAGATTGTCGCACTGCCGATTGATCGCGTTTCTGTAAGTTGTTTTTTCTTTTTCGGATAGGTTGGTCTTTTCCTGTAAAATATTATTAAATCCCTGAATAACAGCGAGAGGAGTTTTAAATTCATGGGTGATATTTGTGTAAAAGTTGCTTCTGACGGCATCCAACTGTTTTAATATTTCGTTGCTCCGGCTTCGTTGGCGGTAAGCATAAAAAAGTAAGGCTGTCATGATAAGTCCTACAAGAAGCGCGACCCAGGAAATGTAAAGAATAAGTTGTTTTTCCTCCTGTCTCGCCCTATTTTCCGCTTCAATCGATTCGAGCCTCACGGCTATTTTATTCTGTTCGTAGTTTACACGTACATCCATGAGCCGGTTTGTTTTTTGTATCCCATAAACGCTGTCTTGCATTTTTGAGAATAGCTTGTAGTGCAGAAGCGCTTGCCGGTAATCGGCGCGTTTTGTATCGTATTCGTGCTTAAGCAGGTAAATTCCGGCAAGATGTTCCGGCGATTCAATCTGATTTGCCGTTTTCTCGGCAAGCCGGATGTAGTGGTCAAATTCGGAGATGTTGTTTTCCAATAAATTGATGCGTGCGATAGAGATGCAAGCCTCGAGCCAGTGCCATTTGTCCGATATTTTGTTCATGAGGTTGTAGGCGCGTTCGTATTCTATTTTTGCCTGTTGGTAATTGTTTTTTTTCTCATGAAGTTGTCCGATATATATCAGGCATAGCCCGATGCCCATATCTGATTCGGCCATGCGGTTCTGCTCCAATGACCGGTTGTAGTAGATGTAAGCCGAATCCCATTGTTGTCTTTTTTCAAATATGGCTCCCAGATTGGCATAGTTTATTGCCTGCCCGACAAAGCTGTTCAGTTTTATTTCGTCTTCGAGAGCTGCTCTGAAATATTTTTCCGCCTCATCCAGATAACCGAGCGAAAGGTTTATATTTCCGATACCGTTGAGAGCAACCACGCGATTTTTCATCCCGTGCCCCGGTACATTTACCTGAGAGTAGGCCTCGGCATACTCGAGCGCCTTGTAATGATGCTCGGAGGCTTTTTCCTGAGCCCCGATACGCCGGAAGTCGGTACCGAGGTTGTTGTGGGCTTGTGTTATCTCTATTGTGTCTTTTAGTTTCAAAGCCAGTGTCAGCCCCTCGCGATGGTTATGAATGGCTTCGGTGAAACGGGAATTTTCGCGGAAAAAAAGCCCCAAGCGCTTATAACAAAGCATGGCAGCGAAGTCGTTTTTTTCGTCGATAAACTGTTTCAGCATCAGTTGTAAAGAATCTTCGCTCCGGGTGAGGTAAAGGAAGTCGCCGAGCTCTTTCTCCGATTTTTGTTGTTCTTGCTGTCGGTTTTCGGATCTGTTGCAGTTTGCCGAAAAGAAGGCAATGGCAAAGCATAGAATGATGGCTTCGACGGGGGTGTTGTACTTTTGCTTTTGAAAAAAAGTCATTACGAGAAAAAGCAATGCGTTTATTTTGTTTTCAGGTGTCATTTTTTTTCATCATCAGGAAACTTTTTTGTTTCTTTCACAAAAATAGATAAAACTTCACCTATCTACAAGCATCCGTCATAAAAAATCGATGCCGCCGCTTTTCGGAGGCTCCGTATCCGAAATACCGTTTGTTTTGCTTTCAACGCCTTAAAGACAAGAAAGTCCCCTCCGGTTATATGCCTCTTTCGGAGGCAAAAATCGACAGCAAAACGACAAAAACAGTTCTGTTAGGTAAACAAAATGAAAAAAGAAGCGTTGTAATAGGAAATGGCGGCCTCCGAAAAGCCTTACGAGTAGGAAAAATGAAAATAATAACATTTTATCTTTATGAAAAAAATTTTAGTTACACTGTTTGCCGTTTTCACGTTTACCGCATTGACCGTTGCCCAAAACACAACCTTTGAGAAAGGGACGAGTGTGGTTAGCGCAGGCGTCGGTATCGGCAGCAATTATTACGGTTTGGGTTATTCAACGGTTGTCCCTCAGGTATTTGCTTCTTATGAATACGGTATCATGGACAATCTTTTCAGCAACGGCAAAGGAGCAATCGGCGTCGGCGGATTAATCGGGTACACCAGTGCAGCATGGAAATATGCCGGCGCATCCTACAACATCAACTACCTGACATTTGCGACCCGCGGCGCTTTGCACTATGAGTTTGTCGAGAACCTGGATACTTATGGCGGAATATCATTGGGTTATTACGCCGTCAACCATTCGATGGGCAACGAAATTCCATGGACGGGAAGGTCGGGAGCATTCCTTTGGGAGTTGAATGTGGGCGCACGTTACTATTTCACACCCAATTTAGCAGGAATGGCGGAAGTGGGATACGGAATATCGGCACTGAATATCGGTATTTCGTACAGATTTTGATAAATAGGACACTTTATTTTATGAAAGGCAAGTTTGCTCCTGCAAATTTGCCTTTTTTCATAGAAGCCTCCCTTCATGCCCTGCCGAATCCGTCGGTTCCGACGGAGCGGTCTTTTCGCCAATAAGAAGAGGGAAAAAGAGCGCAAATTAATTAAACGTCTCGGAGAGCCGCTTCTCGACCACCGCAAACCGATAAAATAACTTCAAAAGCTCATTAATTAACTTCAGAAGTCCAATAATTAACTTCGGAAGTTCATTAAATAGCTTCAGGACATATTAAAAATAACTCCGGAAGTACATCAATTAACTTTAGAAGATATTTAAAATAACTCTGGAAGTGCATTAAATAACTTCAGCACATATTTGAAATAACTCCGGAAGTGCATCAATTAACTCTGGAACATATTTGAAATAACTTCAGGAGTGCATCAATTAACTCCGGAAGTTCAAATATTTATTATCTGAAAATAAGGATACTACCTTATTGAAAGGTACTTTGTTTGTACATTTTATATGCGTAAACTTTGAAAAACAGATAATCTTTGAGTGAATCTCATTTTTTTTTTCTACCTTTGCATCCGCAAACAGAAGGGAGGTTATTGTAACTAGCAGAAAATAAAGAAGTAAACAAAATAATTTATAAAAAATAATCCCACCGCAGGAATTCCAAAACGATTCTTGAGGTTGATTGGTTGTGCTTCGAATAAGCCCGATCAAAAAATAGATACAATAATCTCAAATTCAAAAAAACAAAAAAATGATCATCGTACAATTAAAAGAAGGCGAAAACATCGAAAGAGCCTTGAAAAAATTCAAACGCAAATACGAAAAAACGGGTATCGTAAAAGAACTCCGCAAACGTCAAGCATACGTAAAACCCTCTGTTGAAAAGCGCAAGAAAAAACAGCACGCGGTTTACGTACAACAATTGCAGGAAAATGAAAATTAATTTCGTTTTTTAGAAAACTTTTTCTATATTCGCATTCCGAACCTATCGGATTACGAAATGTGGAAAGAAAGATACATACAATATCTCCGTAATGAGAAAAATTACTCTTCTCATACGGAGATTTCGTATTTTAACGACCTCACGCAATTCGAAGAATTCGTTACCCGCGAAACCGGAGAGTTTGACGTAACGCTTATCGATTCCGAAATCATCCGTTTCTGGATAAGCCGGTTGATCGAAAGCAAGGCAAAACCCTCTTCCGTAAAAAGAAAGCTGAGCGCACTGAAATCGTTTTTCAAATATCTGAAAACCATCGGTGTTATCGTGCAAAACCCGGCACAATCCATCCGCGGGCCTAAAACGGCGAAAAAACTTCCTGCCTTTGTCAACGACAACGCGATGAGCAACCTTCTCGATAACCCCGCGGAATACGAAGAAACTTTCGAAGGGTATCGCGACCGATTTCTTATGGAACTGCTCTACGTCACCGGCATGCGCAGAGCCGAACTTATCGGACTCAAGACAAAAGATATCGACTTCTCCGCCAAATCGGCAATCGTAACCGGTAAAAGAAACAAACAACGCATCATCCCTCTCTCCGACATTACATTGGAAAAACTGAAACAATATCTCGCAATAAGAAACGAAGAAATAGAGAACAATTCACCCCACCTTTTCGTTAAAAAAAACGGAGACCCCTTGTACCCCAAAATGGTTTACAACATTGTTCGCAAACACCTGGAGCATATTCCAACACTGTCGAAAAAAAGCCCGCACGTCATCAGACACTCTTTCGCCACCGGGATGCTCAACAATGGAGCCGAAATAAACGCGGTAAAAGAACTTTTGGGACATTCAAGCCTTGCATCCACCGAAGTTTACACACACGTAACCTTCGAAGAACTAAAGAAAATATATCGAAAAGCTCATCCCAGAGCCAATAATTAAAAAAGGAGGAAATATTATGAAACTTAACATCCAATCAATCAACTTTGAAAGCAGCGAACAACTGAAATCTTTCGTGGAAAAGAAAATAAAAAAGTTAGAGCGATTCAACGACACCATCATCTTGGCCGAAGTAAACATGAAAGTAATCAAACCCGACACAGCCAACAACAAAGAAGCGCTCGTAAAAATTCATCTCAAACACGGAGAAGCCTTTGCCAGCAAAACAGCTGACACTTTTGAAGAGGCTATCGACCTTTGCGCCGAAGCATTAGAAAAACAAATCATCAAGACAAAAGAGAAAAAAGAAAAATAACAGAAATTCATTCGAAAAATTTTGCGATTATAAAAAAAAACACTACCTTTGCGTCCGTATCTCTCCTTCCCACAGGAGAGAAACGGTAATCGCAAGAT
>JBGYGP010000132.1:0-3164 GCA_041820645.1 Proteiniphilum sp.
GGCAAAACCTAACTATGCCTCATCTTTGTCTTTGGCGTACATATAGCAAATCATGTACAGATTGGCTTTGTACTGCCCGATAACGTTCTCAAATTCTTTTTCGAGCATGCTTTTGTTTTGAAAATTGGTCGCAACCGTCTATCGTTTACTTCTTAGACGCAAAGATGCGGAAAAAACTACAACTTTAGAGGGGAATTTGTAAATTGGACTATTCCAGGGTATTTTTTATTTCTCTGATATGCATTTCACGTTCCATAGAGTATGTTTTACTCTTCAAATTGCTGATGGTATAGAGTTGAAGTGCTTTTTCCAAATACTCTTTGGATTGTGAGGCAAAACCTAACGTCGAAAAATATACCGCTAAGGCATCCGTGTTTTCCACGTTAAAGCCTTTAAAGTTGTCTAAGTATTGAATCGATGTTTCCAAATCCATAGCAAGAAACTCGTCAAGGTCAAAATTCAGTTTGCAGCGCAGAATATCTTTGGTTTCTTCTGCTTGCTTCTCTATGCTAATGGCCAAGTTTTCTTTTCCCCCGAAAAGTTTCTGCTTTATGGCAGTTAGCACAAGGGCTATCTTTTCGATTTCTAATAAGATATAATCTCTTCGTTCCATTTTTTTGTAAAAGAAGAAAGTAAATATGTTTCTACAAAGATAATATTCCCGTTTTAATTGTTTTTATAAGGATATATTTTCTACATTGGACGCAAAGGAGAGGAGAAAAACTACAACTTTTTTCATCCGGCGCAGAAACGACCCGAATGTACGCAGATACAGAAATGGAGTAAACGGCCGTTTACTCCATTTCTGTACACGTTTGCTCGCTACCTGCACCGGTTTGCTTCACGCCTGCACCCGTCCCGTTCGGAATCGTCGATGTTTCTGAATAAACAGCGGCGGCGCAGCCGTTTGTCAAATCCGGAGCGTTGCTGTGGACAAGTGACAGGGAAGGGCCGGTTAGAGGCTGTCAGCCTTTCATTTCGTCGTCGATTTCGTTTTCCAACTCTTTTATCTTTTGTTTGAGTTCATCGCTTAAGTTCTCGCCTTTATTTTTCACCTTTTTCAAGTCAAACGACAGAACAACCGAAGCAATCCCCGTGGAAATAAACGACAGGGCGGTGAATACTACCAGCGAAACCCCCGAAAATACGGGATTCAAAATCAGTAGAAACGAAAAAACAATTCCCAGCGTACTGCTGACAGCCAGATTGCCCCAACGCAACCGCCCCATTTCGCGTAAACTGAATGCCAAACCCAGCAATTGAAACGAACGAAACAGAATCGTAAAGCCTACGACAAAAGGAAGCGTCGCGGCTGCGGATTGCGGATTGCTCAACAGGTAAATACCGATAACGAGCGACAGCAATCCGCTTATCAGATACCAACCCCAACTTCTGAGATGTTTGGTATTACGTAACGCGAAAAAGATTTCGCCCGCACCCGAAACAATAAACGAGACACTAAACAGCCACGCCAGCGTGAGATAGGTTTCGAGCGGAGCCGTAAAAATGTAAATACCGAATACGATAAAAATAATTCCCAGAATAAGGGGAACATACCAATGCTTTACCGAGTTGGTCAGCGATTTCAATAAATTTGCCATAACAGATTGTTTTTTAATTAATAAAACTTTTGCATGGCAAAGATATGGAAAATATGTGAACAAAACGTTGTTTTGCTTTTTGTCATAGTTAACGGTTCGAGGCAACCCTCTTTTCGATAAAAAAATATTATCGCTGTTCGCTAAAACTCGACTAACGCAAAAGATAAGCCCGATTCTCTACAAAAGCATCTATTTGCTTATTTATTGATGAGTTATAAGTTAATGTCGATTTTTTATCGGACAGCAATGAAACTTTATAAACATGATTTATTTTATCTGCGGAAAACTAAAATTCGATTACCCACAGTATTTCATATAGAACCAAAATAGATATCATCGCAGATTTTGCAGAAATATTGTTTGTTTTGTTTTACTCTTTTTCAAATTCTTTGTATTTTCGCTCTCTCTTTGTTTAAAACAATCACAGACCGACAAATTATTTTTCTTATGAGTGAAGATGAAGACAAATTGGCTAAGGAAGAGAAAATGATAGACGAGGAGTTTCGGGCGTTGCTCAACGATTATCTGACCTCCAACCATCGCCGGAAAGTAGAAATAATAACCAAAGCTTTCAATGTGGCCAAAGAGGCCCATAAGGGAGCGCGTCGCCGTTCGGGTGAGCCCTACATCATGCACCCCCTGGCTGTGGCGCGTATTGCCTGCAAAGAGATTGGCCTGGGCTCTACTTCCATCTCGGCGGCACTGCTTCACGATGTGGTCGAAGATACCGAATACACGGTTGAAGACATCAAGATGATGTTCGGCGAAAAAATCGCCAAAATAGTGGATGGGCTTACCAAAATCTCCTACGGAATGTTCGGCGAAGATGTTTCTGCACAGGCCGAAAACTTCCGCAAACTCCTTCTCACCATGTCCGACGATATCCGGGTGATACTCGTCAAAATAGCCGACCGCCTTCACAACATGCGCACCTTGGCTTCCATGGCGCCCGCCAAACAATTCAAAATTACGGGCGAAACCATGTATATCTATGCTCCGCTCGCCCACAGGCTGGGATTGTTTGCCATCAAAACCGAATTGGAGGAGCTTTGCTTCAAATACGAACACCCCGAAACCTATATCGAGCTTACAAAAAAAATAGAAGAAACGGCACCGCAGCGAAACCGTATCTACGAAAACTTTGCAGAACCCGTCGTCAGAGTGCTGGATAAGATGAACATGACCTACGAAATGCGTGCGCGCGTAAAATCGGTATATTCCATCTGGAAAAAAATGGAATCCAAGAGCATCGGGTTCAACGAAGTTTACGACCTGTTTGCTGTGCGCATTATCTTTGAAGTGTATCCCGGAATGGACGAAAAGAAACAATGCTGGGACATCTATTCCGCAATCACCGATATTTACAAACTTCGCCCCGACCGAATCCGCGATTGGGTCAGTCACCCCAAAGCAAACGGCTATCAGGCGCTGCACCTCACTGTGATGGGCCCCGACGGAAAATGGATAGAGATACAAATCCGGAGCCGCCGCATGGACGATATTGCCGAGAAAGGCTTTGCCGCTCATTGGAAATACAAATCCGACAGGATAGAAGAAGACAAC
>JBGYGP010000133.1:0-2743 GCA_041820645.1 Proteiniphilum sp.
GGGTGACATTTTGCTCCGGCTGCGATGCAGAAAGATGAAGTGCACCCCAAAAAAAGTTAGACATAAAACTTTTTGGGGTGCACTTCACCTTGTTGAAGAGCTTGTTGCCTTCAGTGGTGAGTCTGCAGGTTTCAAAAGCCTCCAAAAAAAATCATAAATAAAGGCGGCTTTTGAGTATTTTTCCTATTTTTGTAAAAAACTGTTTTGAAATTTTTATAAAATTGTTCTTAGTCCTGTCGGATTCGCATTAATACAATCAAAATGAAAAGAGGCTTCCTGCTAAGTGTGGACAAAAGTCCGAAAAACATTCAAATCAAAAAAAACATCATCAATCACTTGATCGAATCGGGGAACGATACCATTGCCGAACTGGCCAAAGAACATGATTTGAGTATTCCCACAGTTACAAAATTCATCAACGAGTTGAGCGAACACGGGCTGATTGTCGAATTCGGCAAGGCTCAGACTTCGGGAGGGCGTCACCCCAACGTTTACGGATTAAACCCCAACTCCATCTACTTTATCGGTATCGATATGACGCGCCACCACCTCAATATCGGATTGATGAACTTCAACGGCGACATCGTCAAAACGCAAATGGGAACCCGATACACGTATGAAAATACACCCGAATCGCTCGAGACATTGTGCAAACACATTCGGAAGTTCATCGACGAAACGGGAGAAATAAAAGAGAAAATCTACAACATCAACCTCAACATATCGGGGCGCGTAAACCCCAAAACGGGATACAGCTACAGCAGCTTTTACTTCAGCGAAGAGTCTATCAGCAACATTTTAAGCGAAAAGCTCAACTACAACGTCGGAATCGACAACGACACGCGCGCCATGGCTTACGGCGAATACCTGAAGGGTGCCGTAAACGGCGAGAAAGACGTGATTTTCGTAAATATCGGATGGGGTTTGGGAATCGGAATTATTGCCGATGGAAAACTCTACTACGGAAAATCGGGATTTTCGGGCGAATTCGGACACTTCCCCGCATTCGACAACGAAATACTCTGCCATTGCGGCAAAAAGGGATGCCTCGAAACCGAAGCCTCCGGCTCGGCCATCCACCGCACCGTACTCGAAAGAATCGGGAACGGCGAAAGCTCCATCCTTACCCAGCGGGTAAAAGATCTGAACAAACTGACCCTTACCGACATCATAGAGGCCGCCAACATGGACGACACCCTCTGCATCGAAATCATAGAAGAAGTCAGTGCAAAATTGGGGAGATACCTCGCCGGCCTTATCAATATTTTCAACCCGGAGCTGGTTGTGATGGGCGGACAGGTAGCCGAAACCGAAGGGCTCCTCCTGCTCCCGTTGAGGAGCGCCATCCGAAAATATTCTCTCAATCTGGTAAACAAAGATACCCGGATTGTAACGTCGAAACTCAAAAACAAAGCCGGTGTGGTGGGTGCTTGCATGGTAGCCCGCAACAGATTGTTTGACGATTGAAGTTGCAGGATATTAAAGCAATGCGCCGGCTGACGATGCCTCACAAGTGCTTGACCGCCGCGTTGCTTTCGATGCCCCGATTCGGTTTTTCTTCCATATTTCAAAACTCGCAACCCCGTATGGCAAAACTAAAATCCCTATATTTCTGCTCCAACTGCGGCAACGAGTCGCCCAAATGGATGGGCAAATGTCCCGCCTGCGGCGAATGGGGCACATTCGCGGAGGAGTTGGTACGCAAAGATGCGACGCCAAAATACGAAGACACACGCTCGTTCTCCGCAACAAAAAGCGCCCCTCTCCCCGTAAGCCGCATAAAAGCCGACGAAGAGCCGCGCATCGATCTGCACGACGGCGAACTCAACCGCGTATTGGGCGGCGGCCTGGTTCCCGCATCGCTGGTACTGATAGGCGGAGAGCCGGGTATCGGCAAATCGACGCTGGTGCTGCAAACCATCCTCAAACTTCCCGACGTAAAAACCCTCTACGTTTCGGGCGAGGAGAGCGCACGGCAACTCAAACTGCGCGCCGACCGCATCGGCATCGAAAACGACAACTGCCTGATTGTGTGCGAAACCAACATGGATGAGATTTTCAAGCACGTGAAAAATACATCGCCTCAACTTGTTATCATCGATTCCATTCAAACCGTTTACAGCGATGCAATGGAGTCGTCCCCCGGAAGCATTTCGCAAGTGCGCGAGTGCGCCGCTTCCGTCCTGAAATTTGCAAAGCAAAGCGGTACGCCGGTAATTCTCATCGGCCACATTACCAAAGAGGGCAGCATTGCCGGGCCGAAAGTGCTGGAACACATCGTGGATACCGTGTTGCAGTTTGAAGGCGACCAACACTACATGTACCGCATCTTGCGCAGCATCAAGAACCGTTTCGGAAGCACAGCCGAATTGGGTATCTACGAAATGAACCGGTCGGGATTGCGCGAGGTAAGCAACCCCTCCGAGTTGCTGCTCACACAAAACCACGACGGCCTGAGCGGCGTGGCCATCGCTGCCGCTATCGAGGGCGTCCGCCCGTTTCTGATAGAGACGCAATCGCTTGTAAGTACTGCCGCCTACGGCACGCCGCAACGATCCGCCACCGGATTCGATATCCGAAGGATGAACATGCTGCTTGCCGTACTCGAAAAACGGGCGGGATTTAAACTGGCGCAAAAAGACGTATTTCTGAATATCGCCGGCGGGCTGCGCGTAAGCGATCCGGGGCTCGATTTGTCGGTCATCAGCGCTGTGTTGTCATCAAGTTTGGATATGGCTATCGA
>JBGYGP010000134.1:0-3171 GCA_041820645.1 Proteiniphilum sp.
CTCTACTTGTTTATCCACGCTTTTTAATACTTCAATATCGGAAATGGAACCGTCTTTTTCTATTACAAACAGTACCGATAATGTCCCTTTAACTCCTTTGTCTTTCACTTCTTTCGGATATCTAACCGATTGTATATAGCTCGCAAAAGCATCCCAACCTCCATTGGGATATGCCGCCAGAAAATCCACATCGGTTACTTTGTAAATTTCATCAGACGCACTTACCTTATCCGGTTCGATAACCGAAGAGGTATCGTTGCGGTCTGTATTTCCGGGTGGGGGCGGAGAAATCACGGTGTTGAGTTGTACTTTTCCGTCAGATGGTTCAACTTGGGTTGCTCGTGGCATTTCATCCCACAGTGATTCTTCTTTGGGTTGCTTGTTTTTGCTGTTGCAAGCAGCAAACATAGAAAAACCTGCGAGAACCAATAAAATTGTTTTTGTTTTTGTTTTCATTTTATATTCTTTATTCTGATTTTAAACTTTTCACCGGATTTTGTTTAGCTATATCTTTCACTTGAAACAGCAGGATGACTGCCGTAACAGCCGCAATAAATAGCGGTACCAGCATGAATATCCACCATCCGAATGCGGGACGATATACGTATTCTTGTAACCAGCCGTGCATAAACCAATAAGAGGCCAAAACGGCGGGAACAGCGGCAATACCCGCCAACAACAGAAATTCTTTCCAGAACTCCTGCACAATATTCAGCCACTTGGCTCCGTTTATTTTTCGGATGCCTATTTCCTTGGTGCGCTTTTCGATAATAAACGCTACCATACTTACGATACCCATAAAACTCAAAACGATAGAAATAAACGAGAAAATTCCCAGTATTTTTTGTAAACGGGTTTCGGATTTATACATTTCGCGGTACTCTTTTTCCAACGGGGTAAGCACAAATGGGCGGGATGATAGAAGATATATATTTGAACTTAACTTTTTATATGTGCTGTGAATATGTTCTAATGCTTCTTTCTCGTGATTCGGATCAATTTTGATATACATAAAAACTGTATATTCAGGGTTGTACGCCATAATTAAGGGCGATATTTCGTTGTTCATCGGGCGAAAGTAGAAATCTTTTACAACACCTATTACCTTTCCGCTTCGTTCATACTTGCCCCCGTAAGTAATGGTCAATCCTATTGGATTTTCCATTCCCAACAGTTTTTGAAATGTTTCATTTATGACGATATTAAATGATTCTTTTTTAACATTTTGAAACCATGTTAAGCCGGGTGGTAGAAAACTTCCCTGAACCATTTCTAAGTCAAAGACATCATCGAACCGGTGATCGCAAGTCAATTCAGCAAAGGAGATTTCTTGCGTTCCTTGCGGTGCGCCTTCCCAACGTACTCCGCTGTACGCCCAACCTACATTATAAGGTGCACCGCTCGCCATGGAAGCGTTAATTACATACGGACTTTTTTGTAACTCGTTGATAAAATCCTCAGATTGATACATCAAATTCGTATCGAAAACGTAAACATTTTCTTTATTGAAGCCTAAATCTTTGTTAAGCATGAAATTTAACTGTCGGTAAACCATCCAGGTGCAACAAAGAATACCTATGGCAATGGCAAATTGAAGGCCCAACAGTATTTTTCGAAATGTATTTTTTGACGTACTTTTTCCGATATTCCCAGATAATACATTAACGGGATTGAGCGACGAAAGGTAAAACGCGGCATAGCTGCCTGCCAGCACAGAAGTAATTAAACATATTGTTATTGCTAAAGCTATTACAGAACCATCTATCTGAAAATTAAACGTATTGTTCATTGCTGTTTCAAACGGATGATGCATTACTTTGGCAATATCAATAGCCAGCAGAACAGCGATTAAAGAGAGGATGAATGCTTCGGTAAGAAATCGGATTATCAATTGTTTTTTGTTGGAACCGCTTATTTTTCTCACACCTACTTCTCTGGCACGGCTCATAGCACGGGCGGTTGATGTATTTACATAATTGATAACAGCTAACAATAAAATCAAAATCGCTACCAAACTAAAAATGTTTATCTCTTTTAAGCTACCGTAATATGTGCCTTTTGTTTCTATTCTTGTAGTGCGATTGTCGGTTTGTAAATGGATGCTTTTAAGCGGTTTGAAAACAAGTTTGTTTTGACTGTCATAATTTTCCACCAAAAAATCAGCCATTATGCGCTGTTGCTGTTCCGTAAAATGCGCATTATTGTTTAATAGTATGTAATGGACTCCTCTGTCGTAAATTGCATCAGTTAAAAATAAGACATCAAATTGTATCATGCTGTTTTTGGGAACACGTAGAACACCATCGAATTGTCTTTGTTCCAAAAAATATTTGAAACTCATGCCTATCGCTTTTTGAGGCTCACCGTACACTTTTTTTGCAAATTCCTCACTGATAAATGCGGCTACTTTATTTTTCCCTACATTGGCAGTGGTTCCTGCAATACATTCCATCGGGAATACTTTCAGAAAATTAGGCGTCGCATCCGACATATTGTACATATACGGTTGCTCATTTAAAACGATTGAAGTGTTGCTAAAGCTTGTAAAAAATACGGCTTCTTCTATAATAGGATACTTTTCTTTTAGTTCGTAAGACATATTCGGACGCATATACATACTTTTTTGTATGCCATCAGAACGCTTTTCCACTTCCTGCACCTGATAAATTCTGTCCGCGTTCGGATAACTGTTTTCGAAACTAAGTTCGTATCGTATCCATTGTAGAAACAAAAACACCACGGTGAAAGCTACCGTCAACCCGATCAGGTTTATGAGCGAATAGAACTTATCGTTCCAAATATTCCGCCACGCTACTTTTAAATAATGAAGAAACATAAACCCGTTTTTTATTTTCCCAGAGGGGAAAAGATTTATTTATTGTTTATTATTGTTGGATATCCGCCACTCCCCCTTTCGGGGGATTTAGGGCTTTATTTTATCACCAGTTCTTCCACATCGCCGAAATTGGCGTATCCGTTTACCACTACGCGGTCGCCCGCTTGCAGTCCGCTCACGATTTCATACTGCACGGGGTTTTGTCGCCCTACGCCGATGGGGGTTTTCACCGCCCTGTCGCCTGATTTGTTCAATTTATAAATCCACTGTCCGCCGGTGGTCTGGAAAAAATCGCCGCGGGGGATCACGACGGCGGTTTCGGGCTGCCCCAGTTC
>JBGYGP010000135.1:0-2924 GCA_041820645.1 Proteiniphilum sp.
GCGTAACTTACCGAACGGGTTTCACGAATTACCGTGATTTTTACTTGCCCCGGATAAGTCATTTCGGTTTGAATTTTCTTGGCGATTTCCGCCGAGAGTTTTTCAGTATTCGCGTCGTCAATTTTATCGGCGCCTACAATAACCCGAAGTTCGCGTCCGGCCTGAATAGCATAAGTTTTTACAACCCCCGGATAAGACATCGCCAACGTTTCCAGATCGTTGAGGCGTTTCAGGTAAGCTTCTACGATTTCGTGCCGCGCACCCGGGCGAGCGCCCGAGATAGCGTCGCACACCTGAACGATGGGTGCCAGGAGCGTGCTCATCTCTACTTCGTCGTGATGCGACCCGATCGCGTTGCAAATATCGGTTTTTTCTTTGTATTTCTCGGCGAGTTTCATTCCCAACAAAGCGTGCGGAAGCTCCGGTTCGTCATCGGGCACTTTGCCTATATCGTGTAAGAGACCGGCTCTTTTTGCCTTTTTAGGATTCAATCCCAATTCCGAAGCCATGATGGCGCACAGATTGGCCGTTTCGCGGGAGTGTTGCAAAAGATTTTGGCCGTAAGAAGAGCGATATTTCATTTTCCCAACCATCCTCACCAACTCGGGGTGCATTCCGTGAATTCCCAAATCGATAACTGTGCGTTTTCCGGTTTCGATGATCTCTTCTTCTACCTGCTTTCTCACCTTGGCCACAACCTCTTCGATACGAGCCGGATGGATGCGCCCATCGGCCACCAGTTGGTGAAGCGACAAGCGCGCCACTTCGCGTCGCACAGGGTCGAACCCCGACAACACAATGGCTTCGGGTGTGTCATCCACCACAATCTCTACGCCGGTAGCGGCTTCCAAAGCGCGGATATTCCGCCCCTCGCGGCCGATAATGCGTCCTTTGACCTCGTCGGAGTCGATATGAAACACGGTAATCGCATTTTCGATGGCAGTTTCGGTTGCTACACGTTGAATACTCTGAATCACAATTCGTTTAGCCTCTTTGTTTGCTGTCATTCTGGCCTCTTCCATGATTTCGTTGATATACGACTGTGCATCGGCTTTGGCTTCTTCTTTTACCGATTCTATCAATCGTTCTTTGGCCTCCTCGGCCGAGAGTTCCGAAATGCTTTCGAGTTTTTCAATCGATTGCCGGTGAATTTTCTCCACCTCCTGATTTTTTTTATCGATAAGCCCTTGCTGGTTTTCGAGGTTCACACGAATGGTTTCTATTTCGCCATTCTTTCTGTTCAATTCCTCCTGACGCTGATTGAGTGTCATCTCGCGTTGTTTGAGGCGATTCTCGGTAATTTGAATTTTCGAATTACGTGCATTAGCCTGTTTTTCGGCTTCGGCTTTCATAGCAAAAACTTCTTCTTTAGCTTCAAGAAGTTTGTTTTTTTTGATTACTTCCGCATCTTTTTCGGCATCACTCAAGATTTTCTGAGCTTTGGAATTTGCCGCCCTACCGGATAAGTACCAAGCTGCTGCCGCACCTACCAATAGTCCAATTATACCAATTATTATATTCATATTCTTGTTTATTAAGTAATTTATATTTCTCTTCATCCCGGCGTTGAATTATTCGGGGGATGAAAAGGGTTATTTCAATTGTTCTTATTTCTTATACGAAAAAAAATCGCACACATTTTTGAGTCGAATATTCAACCCTAAAATGGAGCGACAAATAAATACACAAAACTCTACCTGCTGTTTTTCAGATAGCTATCCAACTCTTCTATAAGCGAATTTATTTTGTTTTCAAACGGTTTCGTATCGTTTTTATCATTCAACATGAAATTCTCCACCAAGGCTTGTATAGCCGTCATGGTTAGAAAATCTTGTGTGGTGAGTCCGGAATGGTTGCCAAACGCCACTCGATATTGATTCAATTTATTTTTTATTGTATGGGCTGCGCTTCTATACGCTTGTTCTTCCGAACGTTTTATCTTCAACGGATAATTACGCCCCTCAATATTTAGTGTCAATAAAAACTTTTCGTCTCCCGTCATAGCATAAATTAGTTATGAATTCATCCATTTAATAAATTTATGCACTTATCTACCTCTCGCACCAGTTTCGACAATCTGTTTTTAGCATTATCCACATCCACCGAAGCGGCGGTAATGGTTCTCGCTATTTTCAAACTGTCGTATTTTGTTCTCAACCGACTCAATTCACTATTGAATTCCGATATTTGTTGTTCTTTTTCTGCCAATTCTTTCTTCAAACGGGCATTATCCTCTTTCAGAGAATCGCACAGATACATTACCTGCCTTACACGAAACTCGAAATCAGTCAACAACTTCTTTTTATCGTCAATCATGTAGAAAACAAAAATTCACACAAAAATAAACATTGATTGTGTTTTTTACAACCTTATCGGGGTTTATTTTTCAAGAATTCACCTTATTGTAGTAAAAACAAGAGAGTTTTACTTGAGATTTTGTATTTTTGAGAAATGAAACAAATAGTGATAAATATCGGTTCGAAAATACGCACTGCATGCCCAGACATTGAAATAGCGGCCATCTTGTGCGAGGTTGTCAATTCGGCATACAATAAAGATTTGTGGAAAGAAATCGATGATTTCTGCAACGAATTTCGGAGAGTTTACAAAATGGAAGATATTAACAAACGCCCTCCCATCTTTGCAACGCGGCAAACATACAAAGCCTTGGGCAAAGACCCGAACAGATATCGCCCCTCGGCTGAATCCCTTTGCCGGCGGATAGTAAAGGGTATGGAGCTCTACCGGATAGATACACTGGTCGATTTAATTAATTTGGTTTCGATAAAAACGGGTTACTCCATCGGCGGATTCGATGCGGATAAAATTTGCGGAAACTCTCTTACGCTCGGCGTAGGAAAAGCCGATGAGAGGTTTAATGCTATCGGGCGAGGCCTCCTCAACATCGAAGGGCTACCCGTATA
>JBGYGP010000136.1:0-2529 GCA_041820645.1 Proteiniphilum sp.
AGCTCCGAAAAGGCGGGCGGGCGTCAGGCGGGGACGAAGTCCAACTGTTTCCTTTCCAGATTGGCTTTTGCGACCTGTACGGAGATCGATTGTCCGAGCCGGTATTCCCGTTTGGTGCGGCGACCGATCAGGCGGTAGTTTTTCTCGTCCAGTTCGTAAAAATCGTCGTCCAGTTCGCGGATGGGAATCATCCCTTCGCACTTGTTTTCGTTTATTTCCACGTAAAGGCCCCATTCGGTTATGCCGGAGACGACGCCGTCGTAAACCTTGCCGATTTTGTCGGCCATGAATTCCACCTGTTTGTACTTCACCGAGTCGCGTTCGGCATTGGCGGCAAGCTGTTCCATCTCCGAGGCGTACCGGCAGGCCGTTTCGAGTTGCGCTTCGTCTGCGCTTTTTCCGCCTTCGGCATAGTGTTGCAGCAGGCGGTGCACCATCATGTCGGGGTAGCGCCGGATGGGCGACGTGAAATGGGTGTAATGGTCGAAGGCCAGTCCGTAGTGACCTACGTTCCGGGTCGAATAGGCCGCTTTGGACATGGTGCGGATGGCCACCGTCTCCACCAGATTCTCTTCGGGGCGCCCCTGCACTTTGTCCAGGAGGGCGTTGATGCTTTTGGCCACTTCCGCCTTTGCGCCCTCGCTCTTTATTTTGTATCCGAAGCGGAGTATGAATGCGTTGAGCGTGTCCAGCTTTTCGGGGTCGGGGACGTCGTGAATACGGTAAACGAACGGTTTGGCGGCTTTCCCTTTCGGCGCTTTCCCTACCCATTCGGCAACCGTTTTGTTTGCCAGCAGCATAAACTCCTCGATGAGGTGGTTGGCCTCTTTCGATTCTTTGAAGTAAACGCCGAGCGGTTTTCCTTTCTCGTCGAGGTTGAATTTCACCTCGTAGCGCTCGAAGTTGATGGAGCCTTCGTCGAATCGACGCCGGCGCATCTGCTGTGCCAGCCGGTTGAGTGTCAGAATCTCCGTGCTGAAATCGCCCTTTCCGGTCTCGATGATGTTTTGCGCTTCCTCGTAAGTCAACCGGCTGTCGGAGTGAATCACCGTGCGCACGATGCGGTATTTTTCCACCTCGGCGCTCTCGTTCATCTCGAACACGACGGAAAAGCAGAGCTTGTCTTCGTGCGGCCGCAACGAGCAGAGCTCGTTCGACAGGCGTTCGGGCAGCATGGGGATGGTTCTGTCCACCAGATAGACGGAGGTCGCCCGCTTTTCGGCTTCGCAGTCGATGAGGTCGCCCGGTTTCACGTAGTGCGTTACGTCGGCAATGTGCACGCCCACCTCCCAGCTTCCTCCCGGCATTTTCCGGAGCGAGAGGGCGTCGTCGAAGTCTTTGGCATCTTTGGGGTCGATGGTGATGGTGAAGATATTGCGGAAATCCTCGCGCCGGGCAATCTCCTCTTCGGCGATTCTGTCGGGGATGAGGGCGGCCGCCTTTTCCACCTCTTCGGGGTAGCGGTAGGGCAAGCCGTATTGAGCCAGTATCGAGTGCATCTCGGTATCGTTTTCGCCCGGCTTCCCGAAGATCTCCGTCACCCGCCCTACCGGGTTGTTGGCCTTTTCGGGCCACTCCACCACCTCTACCTGCACCTTGTCGCCGTTACGGGCGCCGTTGAGCTCGTCCGGGGGAATGAAAATATCGTTTGCCAGAAACTTGCTGTCCATCACCACAAAAGCATAATGCCTGCGCACCTCCAGAATGCCCACGAAACGCGTCTCGGCGCGCTCCAGAATCTCCGTCACAACACCCTCCGTATCGTTGCGCCTGCGCTTCGCAAGAAGCTGCACCCGCACCCTGTCGCCGTTCATGGCGTGGTTCGAGTTTCTCTCGGCAATGTTGATGATGTTGCCGTCGTCGTCGGGAACGAAGAAGTTTTTGCCGTTGCTCCTCCTCTCGAAACGACCCTCCAGCAGCAACCCCCGCTGATTGATGCGGTAACGCCCGCGCGAGGTCTCCAGAAGAATGTCCTGCTCGCGAAGCTTATCCAATATCTTCACCAAAAGGCTGCGACCCTCGCTGCCCTCCAAATGCAGCGCAGCCGCAATCTGCTTGTAGTTGTACTGCCTCTCTTTGTTCTGCGAAAGAAACGAAACCACAGATTGTGTCAACTCTTTTTTTTTCGGTCTCGTTGCAGACTCTTTCATCGCTGTCTTTTTACTCATAATGCCAATTTGTATTTACTGATGATTCAACAACCGGAAAGGGGTTTTGGTTGGCACAAAGTAACAAAAAATATTCCTTTCCCGGCGATAATCCGCAAACAATGCCGCAGATTTTTCCGATTATCTTCGCCCGAACCGTTCTGAAAATAATCATCGCCGTCCGGCAAACTGTCAAGCAACCGATTATTCCCATAAACGAAGTTTCGGGTGTCAACCAGTTTTTGCGCAGCAAAAAAAAGAAAAGACAAGACAAGGGTTTAATGTATGCCAATATACGGCGGATATTGAAAATTTTATCGGATAGCAATAGAAAATAATCCCTTATGATTATATTTGCAACCGGTTTCGGAGTACGCTGCAC
>JBGYGP010000137.1:0-4305 GCA_041820645.1 Proteiniphilum sp.
ATCTGGCGATATGAAGAAACAGTTGGCCGAAGACATTATCAAGGTAACAGCCCCAATCCGCGAACGGATATTAGAACTCGAAAAAAACGACGAATACCTGCGCAAAGTAACTTCGCAAGGTGCCGAAAAAGCGCGCGCCAACGCTTCCAAAACACTCGCGAAGGTAAGAGAAATCGTCGGATTCAAAAAATTCTGAACCGACAGCAAGTTTATTAACCCGACGTCTTGGTTTTTATGATTATTTAATGGTTTTAATTCATAATGCTTAAAATGTGTGATTTGTAGATGGTGGAATTGTGAAATGAGACCTGTCTTGTTAATAATACGGAGTGGCGATTCCCATTCCGTATTTTTTTATCGGGCAGCAATGATTTTTTTTAAACCTTTTTGCCGCTTTTTTGTTTGTTAGACATAAACATAGCATCAGAAAGCGATAAACAATATGCTGACTTTTCGAAACATCGAGTTAAAAGACAAAGAGCTTATCGACTCTTTCTTACATCGCCAGAATTACCGCGCTTCCGACCTTTGCTTTACCAACCTCTACTGTTGGGGGAAAAGGTTCGGAACACAATTTGCCACTACACCCGATTGGCTGATAATCCGCTTCAAAGACAACAACAATAGAAACTCCTACCTGTTTCCCATCGGAAAAGGAGACATTGAAGAGGCAATCCGTCTTTTGACGGAAGACCACAGACAATTCGACACACCTTTTCAAATCAGAGGGCTGACAAACGAAATGATTGCAAAGCTCGAGTGTGCGATGCCGGACATGTTCCAATTCAAACTCAATCGAAGCGTTTCCGATTACCTCTACTCTTCGGAAAAACTTATCAACCTGACGGGTAAGAAATTGCAAAGCAAAAGAAACCACATCAACCGCTTCAAACGCGAAAATGAGTGGGAATACAAGTCGCTTTCGGCAAATCCCGATTTGATAGGGGAGTGCAAACTGCTTCTCGATAAGTGGATGGAAATAAATACGGAAAACAAAGACCCTTCCATCGTTTACGATGACCTCGCGACGATGCTCATGCTCCATAATTTTGAGTACTTGCAACTCAAAGGAGGAGCCATTCTTGTGGATGGCGCAATTGCGGCCTTTACAATTGGTGAACCGCTTACGGAAGACACCTTTGTGGTTCACGTGGAAAAGGCTCTTACCTCCGTTCACGGAGCATATACCATCATCAACCAGCAGTTTGTCGAAAACGAAGCCGCTGCATTTACTTACATCAATAGGGAAGAGGATATGGGCTTGGAAAACCTGCGTCAAGCCAAAGAATCTTACCACCCCGATATGTTGCTCGAAAAATCGGTGGCACGGTTAAAACCGTAAACTCATGATAAAAATTGCCCGAGACAACGATAAACAGGCGGTGTACGATATGTGGAAAATTTCTTTCGACGACCCTGACGATTACATGAAAATCTATTTTCGCGAAAAATACAAAAGCGAAAACACCTTGATCTGTTTCGACAACGGAAAAGCAGTTGCGTCGTTGCAGATGCTTCCGTATCGGTTTACATTCTGCGACGAAGAAATCCCCATTGCCTATCTATCCGGACTATGCGTCTTGCCGGAGGCGCGAAGAAAAGGCTTCATGAGCCGTTTGATCAGGGCATCTTTTTTCGAAATGCTTCGGAGAGAAATCTCTTTAACCGTTTTGGTGCCACAAGAGAAGGAATTGATGAATTTTTACCGCCCATTCGGTTTTGAGCAAACGTTCGAACAGGGAGAACCGATGCCCGACTTGTCGGAAATCATCCGCACGGCAGCCGGCGACAGAGACGCTTACCAACGCTTCGACAAATACTTCCGAAACCGGGACATGACGGTGCAAAAAACGGAAACAGATTTCAGAACAATCGTACAAGAGTCCGCATTATTTGATTTCCCGGTCAAAAAAAGCCTGATGGGCATGTCGCGTGTCGTAAATGCGGAGAAACTGTTGAAAATTTTCTCAAAAAAATATCCAAAAACAAAAATCTCCATAAAAGTGACAGACCCCATAATAGGGAAAAACAACGTTGTTTTTGAGATAGAAAAAGGAAACCTTTACAAAAGCGACAAAGATAAAACATCGCAAATCTACCTGAAAATAGCCACATTGACCCAATTGCTTCTTGGGTATAAAACTTCGGAATTTCCGGAAGATTGCCGCCTTGTTTTCCCCGAAAAACAGCCGATGATTAGCTTTATGATGGAATAAAAAGGAAAACATAACTATTAGTAATGAAAAATAACACAAAGTGAAAAAATAATATCGTCACCTACAGTCTAAAGTGGAAGATAGGCTACACAAAAACGCAAGGGCGAACAATCTTTCGCCTCTTTTATTTCTCCATCCCAACTTTCCCGCGAAAAAGTTGTATCTTTGTACAATCGAAAATCACACACAATTGTATGGAACAAAGCGATGAAACTATGACAAAACCTCTGATAGCGTTTTTTGAAAATATCATTTCGTTGAACAGTGGAGAAAAACAGCTTGTCAATGAGTATTTCAAGCCCCGTCTCTACCGCAAACGCCAATACATATTGCAACAGGGCGATGTGTGCCGATACCTCAACTTTGTAGTTCGGGGTTGCCTGCGTATGTACAAAGTCGATGAAAAGGGAGATATACACATCATACAATTTGCGGTCGAAAACAATCTGATAGCCGACCTTGGCAGTTTATACAGCCATACATCTTCGCACTTCAATATCGAAGCACTCGAAGATACGATGGTGTTGCAGATAGAGCACAAAGACCTTTTTGAACTTTACACACAAGCTCCAAAGTTCAATCGCATATTCAGGGTTTTAATAGAAAACGCATACATCATACTGCAAGACCGATTGTTGCAAAACATCAGTTCATCCGCCCAAGAACGCTATTTGTCTTTCACCAAAAACTACCCCCATCTGCTCAACCGCCTGCCACAAACCCAAATCGCTGCCTATATGGGTATTACTCCCGAATTTCTGAGCAAGGTAAAATCCGAACTGCTCAGAAACGGCAAATAATCTCCCCAAAACCTTAATCTACATTAAGCCTATTTCTTAAACTACTTCATTGTTCGGGGCTTACTCCTCGTTGTAATTTTGCATCATCAAATTTTAAAACATAAGAGATATGCAAAATTCAGTAAAAGTAGCCATCATTGGCTTGGGAAACATCGGTAAGGCAGTAGCCGAAAACCTCAACAAATCCAACCGTCCGTTTATTGTAGCAGGACGCGATATTGCCAAAACAAACGAAATTGCCCGACAATGGCAATCGGCAACAGTAAAAGAGATTGCCACAGCCGTGAAAGAGGCGGATATTATCCTGCCTGCCATCTACTTCCAACCGCTTGGTGAATTTATCGAAAAGTATGCTGGCGACCTGAAAGGCAAAACCATCATCGACCCATCAAACCCCATTGCTCCCGCAGAAAACGGCGGATTTAAGAAAATCATCGGTGAGAAAGAGTCGGCAGGAGAGATTTTGGCGACCAAACTCCCGCAAGGAGCTAAATTGGTGAAAGCCTTCGGCAGCTTGGGTGTGGCTTCGCTCATAAACGCCGCTTACCAACAGCCCGAAAGAGCCGTATTGTTTTATGCCGACAATGACGGACAAAACGCAGAAGTAGAACAACTTATCAAGGATAGCGGTTTTGAATCTCTCCGTATTGGCGGACTGGATTCGGCTATCCGTATGGAAGTATTTGGCGACCTACACGAGTTCGGAGCGTTGGGCAAAACTGTTACCCTAACGGAAGCAAAGGCAAAAATTTAAGTCAAACCCACTAAACAAATTAGAAAAAATGAGAAAGATATTTTTATTTATCGCACTGACGATAGGACTTGCGGCAAACGCTCAAACGAAAGACCAACAAGCCGTAGAAACCGTTGTAAAAACTTACTTTTCGGCACTTAATGCTTCCGATGCCAACAAAATCGTATCGCTATTTACCGCCGATGGTGAGGTATTACCACCACAAGCTCCCACCGCAAAGGGAAGTGACCAGATTTTAGGAACTTACAAATATGTTTTTGGAGTTTTGAAACTTGATTTGAAAGTTAGCATCGAAAAGGTCTCCGTTTTCAAAAATATAGCCATCGTAACTTCCACTTCGGCAGGCACAGCCAACGGAACAGAAGTTGTAGGCGGTTACAGGGAGACTTTTATCTTACGAAAGGATAACGGCACTTGGAAAATAGCGAGATATATGTACAACACACCGCAATAAATCACCGCAAGGGGGCGAAATTTTTTGCTCCCTTTTTATTCTATGGTAAATGTTCCGACACTTTGCGAAAACACTCCTACG
>JBGYGP010000138.1:0-4121 GCA_041820645.1 Proteiniphilum sp.
ATCAGCTGGGAAGGAGGAAATGGAGAACGTATTCCGGCCTGGTGCAAACGAGTTGTTCAAGACAAGGATACACTGATATTCAGCGCGCAAGTGTGGGAACCGGAAGTTTCGTATCAATTCAAAACAAAAAATTTCAAACCCGATACTTCGCCTTTGCTCATCTACGAAAGCCATATAGGCATGGCCTCCGAAGAAGAGCGGGTAGGAACATACAACGAATTCAGGGAAAATATTCTCCCCAAGGTAAAAGAAAACGGATACAATGCCATACAACTGATGGCAATTCAGGAACATCCCTATTATGGGTCTTTCGGGTATCACGTAACAAATTTTTTTGCCCCATCGTCCCGATTCGGAACTCCCGACGAATTGCGCAAACTAATTGATACAGCACACGAAATGGGTCTTTCGGTAATCATGGACATTGTGCATTCGCATGCCGCAAAAAATGAGGCGGAAGGGATCAGCAATATCGACGGAAAGCCGGATTTGTATTTTCATGCCAATTCCGATAGACGCTTTCATCCCGCATGGGATTCGCTCTGTTTTGATTACGGTAAAAACAGTGTTTTACATTTTCTTCTTTCAAATTGTAAATATTGGTTGGAAGAATACCGCTTTGACGGATTCCGGTTCGACGGAGTAACTTCCATGTTATATTACAGTCATGGCCTTGAAGAGTCTTTTAGCAACTACTCGGATTATTACAATAACAAACAAGACGAAGACGCGATTACCTACTTGACATTGGCGAATAAGTTGATTCACGAAATCAATCCAAACGCTATTTCGATTGCCGAAGAAGTAAGCGGTATGCCAGGGCTGGCATTGAAAACAGAAGAGGGAGGATATGGTTTCGACTATCGATTAGCCATGAATATCCCCGATTTCTGGATTAAAATAATCAAAGAGCGGAAAGATGAAGATTGGCACGCCACCGCACTTTGGTGGGAAACAACCAACCGCAGAGCCGATGAAAAGACCATCTCTTATGTTGAAAGCCACGACCAAGCATTGGTAGGAGATAAAACAATTATTTTCAGGCTTATAGATTCCGACATGTATTGGTTTATGTCGAAACTGTTTGAAAGTTCTTATATGGTGGATAGAGGAATTGCTCTTCACAAAATGATTCGATTGCTTACGGCAACAACAATCAACGGCGGTTATCTCAACTTTATGGGAAACGAATTCGGACATCCCGAGTGGATTGATTTTCCACGGGAGGGAAACGGATGGTCTTATAAATATGCGCGGCGGCAATGGCATTTGGCAGAAGATAAAAACCTCAAATACCACTATCTCGGCGATTTCGATAAAGCCATGCTGAAGCTGATAAAATCGGTTCCCGATTTTCAGGAAACACCCATTATTAAGATCTGGGACAAAGACGGCGACAATGTTTTGGCTTACATGAGAGAAAAATTGCTCTTTATATTCAACTTTCATCCCAATCAATCGTTTAGCGATTACGGAATGCTTGTCCCGGAAGGTGAATACAGGATTGTTTTAAATACAGACAATCAAATATTCGGAGGTTTTGGCTTCAACGATGAATCTCTTCATCATTTTACACACTATGACACGCTGTACAAAAAAGAGGGTAAAGGCTGGCTTAAGAGTTACCTTCCGGCGCGTTCGGCAATGGTTTTAAAATTAATCAACAGCAAATAAGATTACATATACATATTATAATGTCATTATATCCATTAAAATTCAACCCGATTCTCAAAAAAGTTATTTGGGGCGGATCAGATATTGCATCATTTAAGAATTTGCCTCCTCAAGACGGAATTGGCGAAAGTTGGGAAATCTCGGCGGTAGAGAATAATGTTTCTATCGTTTCGGAAGGAATATTGAAAGGACAAGCGCTTGACGCACTTATCCGGAAATTTAAGTGGGAGTTGGTAGGGAAAAAAGTGTACGACAAGTTTGGCAATACTTTCCCTTTGTTAATCAAATTTATCGATGCCAAGGAGGATTTATCCATCCAGGTACATCCCAACGATGAATTGGCGAAGCAACGACACAACTCATTCGGTAAAACCGAAATGTGGTATCTCGTAAAAGCAGCTCCGGGAGCATATTTGTATTCGGGATTCGAGAAACAGATAGATGCACAGGAGTATCCGGAAAGGATAAAAAACAACACAATTATCGAAACCTTAAAGAAATACGAAGTTAAGGACGGAGATGTATTTTTTCTTCCCGCAGGACGTGTTCACGCCATTGGCACAGGATGTTTTGTAGCTGAAATCCAACAAACATCCAACATCACTTACCGTATTTACGATTACGACAGGCGAGATGTGCAAGGAAACGCACGAGAGCTTCATACCGAATTGGCAAAAGAAGCTATCGACTATCAAGTACAGGCAGAATACAAGACCAAGTATATTCCCCAAACTAATGTAGCGGTAAAACTAGTAGAATGCCCCTATTTCTCCACTTCTCTGATGGAAATAGACAAAGAATTTTTCAGAGATTACCAAAACATCGATTCGTTTATCATTTTAATCTGCATGCAAGGGAAATGCTCAGTGGAAGATAGCCGCAGGTATAAAATCGAATTGAACAAAGGCCAATCCATTCTGATTCCGGCAAATACAGATTCGATAAAAATTATTCCCGTTTCGGACGAGAGCAGTAAGATATTGGAAACCTATGTTCCTTAATTCATAATATAAAAAGAGAGAATATTATCCGATGCGCGGTATTATTTTGACCAATGTCGGCACGCCTGCAAATTGCACGAGAAAAGATGTCCAGCGATTTATTGCGGAAATGTTGAGCGATCCGTTGGTTTTTGGACAACCTAAGTGGTTCTCGAGCTTTATAGCAAGAAATATCATCGTTCCTCTCTCCTCCTCCAAATCTTTGGAGAAATACAAACAAATATGGAGAACGGAAGAGCCTAAAATCTCCCCAATTCTCTATCACATGCAGATTTTAGCAAAAAAACTGGAAGAGAGCAAGAATATTCCGGTAGAAATTGCTTTTCGATATGGAGAAATGAATATTGAAAGAGCGATAAAGTCACTCGAAAAGAAATGTCCTTTATTACACGAAGTTGTAATCTTTCCGCTATTTCCTCATTACGCGCAATCGACAACACAAACAACTGTTGATGAAACAGGACGCATATTTTTCAAAAAAGCACACTCGTTTCGATTGAAAATGATCAAACCTTATTTCGATCATCCGGCTTACATCAATGCTTTGGCGAAAAATGCCCAACCTTATTTAAACAATATAGACAGGCTTGTCTTTACTTATCACAGCTTGCCCATCAATCAGGTGGAAGCTGCGTGGAAAAAGGGAAAAGATTTTGATTATGTGTACCAACTCAAGGAGACCAATCATCTGTTTTGCGAAAAACTAAATATCGACCCGCGTCGCACCCTCCTACTCTATTCTTCCCAAAGAGGGAATAATTGGTTGAAGCCTTTCTTAAACAGCGATGTAGCCGATTTGCCTAAATTGGGCTGGAGAAAGGTAGCCGTTGTAGCGCCCGGTTTTACAATCGACAACATGGAGACTTTGTACGATATTGAAATCGAAACAAAAAAAATCTTTATGAATGCGGGCGGAGAAAAGCTAACTTTTGTGCCTTGTCTCAACGATTCGGAACTATGGATAGAAGCAATCTGGAAAATAATTTCCGGAGTTTGAAACTGTTTTACACGATAAAGACAGAGGAGGAATTAGTTTTTCTTAAATACCCAAGCATCGGCATAATGGGGAAAATCTTTTCGCAATGCACGAAGAAAAGACTCTACCTCTTCAAACGTATCGAATGAATCGGCACAAACATAGATTCGTTCCTTATTTTCCATTGTTAAGACATCTGAAAATCCTTCGGACTTCAATTGTTCTACCATATCTTGAGCAACTTTGGGTATTAAATAGACTCCCACAACGACAAAGTATTTTTTTATATCGGGGTTCGGAGTATTTGTTTTTATCTCTTCGAAAGAGGTTGCACCGGGAAGGATACCGGCAATTGCTCTGCTTTCTTTTGAAACGACGGCAGTTCTCGTTTCTATGGGGGCATTATCAGTCTTGACCGTACCCAAAAACCTATCCGCACCAAATGGAGCGCTTTGAAAGCGCATACCCGA
>JBGYGP010000139.1:0-2674 GCA_041820645.1 Proteiniphilum sp.
GATGCCGGCTTGTTTGCCGACATCCGCACCACCCCGCACACATACATCATGGTAGCATCGGAAAAGGAGATGGAGGAACTCAACAAAAAGCTCTGCTCCCGAAAATCGGTCTGTTTCGATACGGAAACCACATCGGCCGAACCGCTGCTCGGCAGTCTGGTAGGCCTTTCGTTCGCCTACGAAGAGGGAGAAGCATTCTACGTCCCCCTTTCGGCCGATTGGAACGAAGCACAAAAGCAGGTGGAGATTTTCCGTCCCTTTTTCGAAGATACCCGCATCGAAAAGGTAGGACAAAACCTCAAGTTCGATATTCTCGTGCTGAAGCGTTACGGCATCTCGGTGGCAGGAAAAATTTTCGACACCATGATCGCACACTATCTCCTCAACCCCGAATTGCGCCACGGCATGGATTACATGGCGGAAACCTATTTGAAATACAAAACAATACATATCGAAGAGTTGATTGGCGTAAAGGGGAAAAACCAGAAATCGATGCGCGACGTCGCTCCCGAAACCGTATGCGAATACGCCGCCGAAGATGCCGATATTACACTGAAACTGAAAAACATATTCGAGAAAGAAATTCGAGAAAACAAGCTGGAAGAGCTGTTCCGCAACATCGAATGCCCGCTCGTTTACGTGCTGGCCGATATGGAGTGGACAGGGGTACGGCTCGATCTGGAGGCGCTGGCCGAGCTTTCGAAAGAGCTTTCGAAAGAGTTGTTGCAAATAGAAAAAGAGATTATCGATTTGGCGGGAATGGAATTCAATGTGAATTCGCCCAAACAAATCGGAGAGGTGCTTTTCGACCGGATGAAAATTGTGGAAAAACCCAAGAAAACCAAAACCGGACAGTACAGCACCAACGAAGAAGAACTGGAAAAACTGCGCAACAAACACCCCATTATCGCCAAAATACTCGAACAGCGCGGCATCAAAAAACTGCTGAGCACCTATATCGACGCCTTCCCGCTGTTGGTAAATCCCGAAACCGGTAAAATACATACCTCTTTCAACCAAACGGTAGCAGCCACCGGACGGCTAAGCAGCACCAATCCCAATCTGCAAAACATCCCCATTCGCGACGAACGGGGAAAAGAGATGCGCAAGGTATTTATTCCCGATGCCGGCTGCACATTCTTCTCGGCCGATTATTCGCAGATAGAATTGCGCATCATGGCACACCTGAGCGGCGACAGCAACATGGTGGAGGCTTTCAACAACGGGCAGGACATCCATGCCGCCACCGCCGCAAAAATATACCGCACAGCGTTAAACGAAGTTACAAACGATATGCGCCGTAAGGCGAAAACCGCCAATTTCGGGATTATCTACGGCATTTCGGTTTTCGGATTATCCGAGCGGCTCAATATCTCCCGCGCCGAAGCCAAAGAGCTTATCGACGGATATTTCGCCTCCTATCCCGATGTAAAAAGGTATATGGACGAAAGTATCGCAACGGCGCGCGAAAAAGGTTACGTGAAAACCCTTCTGGGACGGAAACGATACCTCCCCGACATCAACTCGCGCAACTCCGTAGTGCGCGGCTATGCCGAACGGAATGCCATCAACGCCCCCATACAGGGCAGCGCAGCCGATATTATCAAGGTGGCGATGATCGGAATCTTCAACCGCCTGGCGACGGAAAAGCTGCAATCGAAAATGATTCTTCAGGTGCACGACGAGCTGAACTTCAATGTACCGGCCGGCGAACTCGAAAGGGTAAAGCAAATCGTCATCGAGGAGATGGAGAATGCCTACCATCTTATCGTCTTGCTCAAAGCCGACTGCGGGGCGGGAAAAAATTGGCTGGAAGCACATTGATGAATAGCTACCGGCTGTTAGCCGGAAAGCGATATATTGAAAGCAAACAATAAGATAATAAACAAGTTCGTTATGTCATCAATAAAAGAGTTTGTTCGTTACGCGCAAAGCCGACAACCAATTGCCAACAGCTAATCGCCGGATATGCTCGACGGATTATCGGAATACGGATATTGGGGACTGTTGCTGGCATCGTTTCTGGCAGCAACGGTTTTGCCTCTCAGCTCCGAGGTGGTTTTTGCGGCGCTTATCGCCGCAGGCATGGACACCTGGAGATGTATCCTGTATGCTACTGCCGGAAACGCGTTGGGAGGCGCCACCTGCTATTATTTGGGCTGTCTGGGAAAAACCGGATGGTTAGAGAAATGGTTTAAGATAAAGCCCGAAAAAATCGATAAAACGATGCGTTGGTTGCAGGGAAAAGGGGCTGTGATGGGTTTCTTCGGGTTTCTGCCGGTTGTGGGCGATGTTGTTCTGGTTGCGTTGGGCTTTATGCGCGCAAACGTACCGCTGGTGATGGTTTCGATGACCGCGGGAAAGTTTTTGCGGTACCTGCTTATAGGGTTTGGAATCGATAAGATTTCTGTCATTTTTTAGCAAAGAGAGCCGATTGCCGGAACAAAACCGTAATAAATTCAAAAATGTATTGACACTTACCGAATTTTAAAAATTTTCCGATGTCCACCATTCTTTTTCATGAAATCGTTTATGGCCCGGTTCACAGTCGGCGAATGGGCCTTTCGCTGGGTGTAAATCTGCTGCCCTACGACGGCAAACTCTGTTCGTTCGACTGTATTTATTGCGAATGCGGGTTCAACAAAGACTTTCGCACAACAACAAGGCTTCCCGA
>JBGYGP010000140.1:0-3230 GCA_041820645.1 Proteiniphilum sp.
ATACCCTCGCGGCAGTCATGATCGAAGACAACGGGGTCTTTTCCTTCGTTGATGAGTTGTTCGTTCAAAATATCCATCATTTCGAGGAAAGAGCTGCCCTGCGAGATATTCTTCAATTCGTAGGTTTCGAATTGCCCTTTTTCTTTCGGCCCTTTTTGACGCCAAACTTTTACTTTTATGTTAATATCTTTGTCCATAATTGGTTGATTTTAGTAGTGAATGTTCAGTTTACGCTGTTTTTTATGATTTATAGTTTCTTTGCTGTCTTACAATAAATTCATAATCGAGAGGCTCTTTGTACATCACCGGAGCATTTTCGCCCTGATATTCCCAGCAGGATACATAGGAGTAGCGAGCATCGTCGCGCATGGCTTCCCCTTCTTCCGTCTGGTGTTCCAAACGGAAGTGTCCGCCGCAGGATTCTTCTCTGTTCAGCGCATCGCGAGCCATGAGTTCACCGATTTCGATAAAATCGGCCAAACGCAGTGCTTTCTCCAATTCCACATTCAATGACGACTTTTCGCCCGGAATACGAACATCGGCCCAAAACTCCTCTTTCAAAACTTTCAGTTCTTCAATCGCTTTGTTCAGACCTTCCGCGTCGCGCCCCATTCCCACGAAATCCCACATGATGTGTCCGAGTTTTTTGTGGAAATAATCGACAGAGTGTTTCCCCTTGATGCTGAATAGCTTATCCATACGGGCATCGATTTCTTTTTCCGCTTGGTCAAACTCCGGTCTGTCGGTGCTGAAACGCGGTACGCGAATCTGGTCAGCCAAATAGCTCTGAATTGTGTAAGGTAATACAAAATAGCCGTCTGCCAATCCCTGCATGAGCGCAGAAGCCCCGAGACGGTTGGCGCCGTGATCGGAGAAGTTGGCTTCGCCGATAGCGAAGAGGCCGGGGATGGAGGTCATCAATTCGTAATCTACCCAGATCCCCCCCATGGTGTAGTGGATGGCGGGATAAATCATCATCGGTGTTTCGTACGGGTTGTCGTCCACTATTTTTTCATACATCTGGAAGAGGTTACCGTAACGGGCTTCCACAACATCTTTGCCAAGGCGGTTGATAGCGTCTGCAAAATCGAGATAAACGGCTAAGCCGGTATTCCCCACACCGTAGCCGGCGTCGCAACGCTCTTTCGCCGCGCGTGAAGCGACATCGCGGGGCACTAAGTTCCCGAAAGCGGGATAGCGACGCTCCAGATAGTAGTCGCGCTCTTCTTCTTTCAAATCGGTAGGTTTCAGTTTTCCTTCGCGAATGGCTTTGGCGTCTTCCTGTTTTTTAGGTACCCAGATGCGTCCGTCGTTACGAAGCGATTCCGACATCAACGTCAATTTCGACTGAAATTCTCCGTGAACCGGAATGCAGGTTGGGTGAATCTGCGCCATACAAGGATTTGCGAAGTAAGCGCCTTTTTTGTAGCATTGCCATGCTGCAGAGCCGTTTGAAGTCATCGCATTGGTCGAAAGGAAGAATGTATTTCCATATCCGCCTGTTGCGATAACTACTGCGTGAGCGGCAAATCGCTCCAGTTTTCCGGTTACGAGGTTGCGGGCAATGATACCGCGGGCACGGCCTTCGATGATTACCAAATCAACCATTTCGTAACGGGTATAAAGTTTTACCTGCTTTTTATTGACTGCACGGCTCAAAGCACTGTATGCGCCAAGGAGCAATTGCTGTCCGGTTTGGCCGCGGGCGTAAAATGTGCGCGATACTTGTGCGCCGCCGAAGGAGCGGTTGTCGAGCAAACCTCCGTATTCGCGGGCAAAAGGAACACCCTGCGCAACGCATTGGTCGATAATGCTGTTGGAAACTTCCGCCAAACGGTAAACATTGGCCTCGCGGGCGCGATAATCGCCCCCTTTGATAGTATCGTAGAAAAGACGGTAAACGGAGTCGCCGTCGTTTTGATAGTTTTTGGCTGCATTGATACCCCCTTGGGCTGCAATGGAGTGCGCGCGACGGGGAGAGTCTTGAATACAGAAATTGAGTACGTTGAATCCGAGTTCGCCAAGCGAAGCGGCAGCGGCAGCTCCGGCAAGTCCGGTTCCTACAACGATGATATCGAGACGTCTTTTGTTGGCGGGGTTTACCAGTTTTTGGTTTGCCTTGTAGCTCGACCATTTTTCGGCCAATGGCCCTTTCGGGATTTTAGCATCCGCTTTTATTTTGTTGTCCACTGTGGAAATTACTCCTTTTGCAGTTTCGTCTTCTTTATTTATCATAATTTATCTGATTTTTTGGTAAGTAAATTTTAAGCTCCAAATCCCAGCAGGAAATACAGGGGAACTGCAGCAAACATCAAACAGATGATTGTCGCCAAAGCATTCGAAACGGTTTTCAAACGGGGCAACCATATCCTGTTGTTCCATCCGAGCGTTTGCATTCCGCTCCAAAAACCGTGTGTAACGTGAAACCAAAGGGCCACAATCCACACGATATAAATAACGGAATAGAGCGGTTGTGAAAAAAGCTCCCGAATAAAGAACGCTCCATCTGTGGGATCGTGATAACCGGCCTCTGCCCAATGATGTCCGTGCATCAATTCCACCAGCATCATTTTCGACCAAAAGTGCATCAAATGCAATACTAAGAATCCGAGAATGATAAGCCCCAATACAAACATGTTTTTAGATGCCCAAGATACGTTTTTCTGCGACTTCGATACGGCGTACCGATCGGTACCGCGAGCTTTCCTGTTTTGAAGCGTGAGAATAAGCGCATAAACGATGTGCACGACAAAACCAATCGCTAAAATTCCGGAAGCAAGCACCGCATACCAGTTTGCTCCCAGAAAAGCGCAAACGGCGTTATATGCTTCGGCCGAGAAAATAACAACAAGGTTCATTGTCGCGTGAAACAATAAAAACACAACGAAAAACAAACCGGAGATACTCATGATCAGTTTTCGTCCGATGGAAGAATTAATTAGCCAACTCATAAAAGTTATATTAAGAAGTGATTAAAAAAATATATTTTTAAAATTTCAGTGAGATTAATCCATGTAAACAGCGGGTTTCTCCGAAACAACGATTCAAAGCACAAAAGTAGTATTTTTAAACATCAAAAAAGAAATATTTACGGAAATATTTCTTTAATTTTCTAATTTAGAACATGTCTTTTTTAGGCTGTATCAATCGGGGGCAACACCATTTGCTCTTCTCAAACGAAAAGAAGAAGGCTCCCCGTTGAAAAAGGATGAAAACTTCCGAAAAAAACA
>JBGYGP010000141.1:0-3431 GCA_041820645.1 Proteiniphilum sp.
AAAGTGAATTGATTATCGATAAATACGATTTGAAACATGTTTCCACGGGCGACCTTCTGAGAGCCGAAATCAAAGCGGAAACAGCGTTGGGAAAAACAGCCGAGGGATATATTTCGAAAGGGCAACTTGTGCCGGACGAACTTGTCATCGCGATGATTGAGGAGTTGATAAAGAAACATCCCGATGTAAAAGGATTTATTTTCGACGGTTTCCCCCGCACACTGGCGCAAGGCGAATCGCTCGACAAAAAATTGGAAGAAAACGGACAGCAAATATCGGCGGTAATAAGCCTCGAAGTGAACGACGAGGAGCTTATCGACCGGCTTCTGAAGCGCGGACAGATTTCGGGCAGATCCGACGATAACCGCGAAACCATTGAATCGCGCCTAAAAGTTTTCTACAACCAGACCCAACCCCTCAAAGAGTTTTATTCAAAACAAAACAAGCTGGCAAAAATAAAGGGAACCGGCTCCATCCGGGATATTTTCGCATCCATCGAAAAAGAACTCGATAAACTAATTTAAAAAAACAGAAATGGGCGAGACCAATTTCGTAGATTACGTCAAGATATTTTGCCGTTCGGGGAAAGGCGGAAGAGGCTCCTCCCACTTTCGCAGAGAAAAATACATCCCCAAAGGAGGCCCCGACGGCGGCGACGGCGGCGACGGCGGACACATCATCCTTCGCGGAAATCGCAATTTCTGGACGTTGCTCCACCTGAAATACCGCAAACATATCTTTGCCGGGCACGGAGAAAGCGGTTCGCGCGCAATGCGCTCCGGCAAAAAAGGCGAAAGCCGCATCATCGACGTACCCTGCGGAACAGTGGCTTACGACGCCCATACCGGAGAATATCTCTGCGATATCACCGATGACGGACAAGAAATCATCTTGCTCAAAGGCGGAAGAGGCGGTTTGGGAAATACCAATTTCAAATCGGCTACCAATCAGGCGCCTCGCTACGCGCAACCCGGAGAACCTTACGAAGAAAGGTGGATAATCCTGGAACTCAAACTGCTGGCCGATGTTGGGCTGGTGGGGTTCCCCAACGCCGGAAAATCGACCCTGCTCTCGGTAGTATCGGCGGCGAAGCCGAAAATCGCCAATTATCCGTTTACTACACTCGAACCCAATCTGGGAATTGTGAGCTACCGCGACGGAAAATCGTTCGTGATGGCCGATATTCCCGGAATCATCGAAGGCGCCAGCGAAGGGAAAGGGCTCGGATTGCGTTTCCTGCGCCATATCGAACGAAATTCACTCCTTCTCTTCCTACTCCCTGCCGACGCCGAAGATATTCACCGGGAGTACAAAATACTCCTGAAAGAACTCGAACAGTACAATCCCGAACTTCTCGACAAGAGACGCGTGCTGGCCATCTCAAAATCGGATATGCTGGACGAGGAGCTGATGTTTGAAATAAGTCAGGATTTGCCCGATATTCCCTACATCTTTATCTCTTCCATCACCGGATTCGGTATTCCGTCGTTGAAAGATATTTTGTGGCGCGAGCTTAATTCGGACGAGATAACGCCGGTTATTGCCGCACGCGAAACCCTTGTGCACCGAAACCTCGACGTTAGTTTGCTCCGGTTCGACCCCGAAGAACAATTCGAAGACAACTCGGACGAAGAGCCCGAAGAGGAAGATGACAACTACTACGAAGAAGATTTTTAGCCCTCTCCGATGAGACCCCATCCCGAACATAACAACTTGTTGCAATTTAAAATCTTCGACACGCACAAACAGGTTCTTCATTTCTCCAGCACACGCGCAGGAGGAGTAAGCACCGGAGAGTTTGAATCGTTGAATCTGGGGAACTTTTCCGATGACGACCCCGTAAAAATATTCGAAAACAGGGCGTTGCTCGCACACCGTTTTTTTGTGACTCCGGAAAAATTGCTGACTCCGCACCAGACACACGGTTCCAATGTAATCCTTATCGACCGGGAGCTGTTGCAATCAAACAAAACCGAAATCATCGACAAGCTTTACGGATACGATGCCTCCATCACGCAAGAGAGAGGTCTTTTTCTTTGCGTTACCACAGCCGATTGCGTCCCCATCCTGCTTTATGACCAGAAAAATGGGGCCATCGCGGCAATTCATGCCGGATGGAGAGGCACCTCGCAACGCATCTCCGAAAAAACCATCGAGAGGATGAAGAAACATTTCGGCACGCGAAGTGCGGATCTGATAGCGGCCATCGGCCCGGCTATCGGGATTGAGAGCTACGAAGTGGGGGACGAAGTGGGAGCAGAATTTGAAAATAACGGTTTTAAACTCACAAAACCTTGCGCCGAGAGAAACCGGAAAACCCGCAAACTGCATCTCGATTTGAAAGAGATCAACCGTCAGGAACTTTTAAGATTGGGTATTCCCAAGCGGCAAATCGAAAAAACCAAGTACGATACTTATAAAAACCAACGTTTGTTCTTCTCGGCAAGGCGTCAGTCGGTACATTCGGGGCGGATGCTGACCGGAATTATGCTGAAATAAATCGAAAAATAAACCTATCGGCTTATTATCGAACCTTTTCCCGCAGCGATGCTCCTTAAATTGCCTGAACCTTTCAGTTGCTCCCATAATACCGAAGCTACGCTTCTCTTTTCAGCCGCATCGGGGTGATATTACGGCAGAAAATAGCGGTAGAACGAAAACCGAGCCGCTTCGCGACGGTGCCTCGTAACCGGCAAGCCCGAATAATAAAAAGATAAGATAAGGGTTTAATGTATCGCAATATACAGTGAATATTGAAATTTTTATCGGACAGCAATATTGTCAATTACTGAATACTGAATAATTTCGTCATCCCCTTTGTCAAAAATCCAACACGTTGTCGAAGGGTTGTTTATAAACCGCTCTTTTACCCTAAGGATACCCGATTGGTAAAAACGGCCTTGCGTTTTTTGTACTTCTGTAACTTTTGTGTAACTTAGCACCTGTTAATTCCGACAAATGAAACATCTTGGTATCGGATATCGCTTTGTCCTTTTTGCGGTGATGGCGGCAGCTTTGTCTTCCTGCCTCGACCCGCAGCCACAGGCACCCGCTCTGCTGGAGCAGGCCGAACTCTTAATGGAATACCGTCCCGACAGCGCCATGCGGCTTATCGATTCCATTTTTTATCCCGAAAAAAGCCTTCGTAAACCGCAATACATGCAGTATCTGGTAACACGCGTGCAGGCGCGCTACAAGAACTACCGCTCCGTGGCGGAGGATACGCTTATATTCGCGGCAACGGATTATTTTGTGTCAAAAGACAAAGACCCGCGCCGTATTACGCTGGCCTACTTCTACGGCGGATGCGTTTATCGCGAACAGGAAGATTATACAAAAGCGATGCAACAGTATAACGAAGCGGAACGCTATGCCGCCCAAACCGGCGATGCGGATTTGCAGGGATTAGTGCGGTACAATATGGGCGATTT
>JBGYGP010000142.1:0-4223 GCA_041820645.1 Proteiniphilum sp.
AGAACGATGAACGAAGGAGTATCAGGCAATGCAGGGTTGTTTTCCGACGCGGAAGACCTGGCTGTCTTAGCCGCAGCTTTGCTGAATGACGGCGAATATCGCGGAAAAAGAATCCTCAGCCCGTTGGGCGTAAAAGCGATGCGCAGCGTGCCGCGACAGTTCGCCGCACTCGGCAGAACACCCGGATGGGACATCTTTACCCCTTACGCCTCCAACAACGGCGACCTTTTGAGTCCGAACACATACGCACACACCGGATACACGGGCACCTCTTTCGTCATCGACCCCGACAACGACATCGCCGTCATTCTCCTGACCAATCGGGTGCACCCCGACGACAAAGGCGATGCGGTAAGGCTTCGGTCGTTAGTGGCAAATGCCGTGGCGGCGGCAATTAGAGACATAAAAGATTAAAAGAGAAAGAGAGAAACGATGAAAATTCTGGCAGACGCCCACATCCCTTATCTAAAAGGGTTTGCAGAACAGTTCGGAGAGGTGGAATACCTGCCCGGAAACCGATTTACCAAAGAGACCGTAAAAGATAAAGAGGCGCTGATTGTGCGCACGGTAACTCATTTCGGCGAAGAGATTTTAAAAGATTCCCGCGTAAGACTGATATGCTCCGCCACAATCGGATTCGACCACATCGACACGCAATACTGCGATGCGCACGGCATCGCCTGGCGCACGGCGCCGGGCTGCAACGCCGACTCGGTGGAACAATACATCACAGCTTCGCTGCTGCATCTGGCCGATAAACGGGGATTCGATTTAAAAGAAAAAACAATCGGAATCATCGGCGTGGGAAACGTGGGGAGCCGGGTAAAGGCAGCCTGTGAAAAAATAGGAATGCGCGTTTTACTGAACGACCCTCCCCTCGCCGAAACAATCTCCGCCTCGCCTCATCTGCACGAAGCATTTTTACGGCAACGGTTTGTAGAGCTGGAAATCATCAAACAGCAATCCGACATCATCACGTTGCATACCCCGCTGACAAAAACGGGGAAATACAAAACCCATCACCTGGCCGACGAATCCTTTTTCGACACCTTGGAGCGAAAACCCATCATCATCAACTCCTGTCGCGGAAGCGTAGTAGATAACAAAGCGTTGAAAAACGCGTTGAAATCGGGGAAGGTGTCGGGCGCGGTTATCGATTGTTGGGAAAACGAGCCGGATATCGACCACGAACTTCTGCATCGGGTCGATATTGCTACGCCGCATATCGCCGGATACTCCGCCGACGGCAAATGGACTGCAAGCAAAATGTCGCTCGAAAACCTAAACCGCTTTTTCGAATCGGATATCGACCCCATCCGGCTAAGCGCGATTCCTCAACCGCAAAATCCGGTCATCGACCTCGGAAAAATTCCTCCGCGCGAGCAATTGGCCTATGCCGTACGGCAAACCTACAATCCCCTGAACGAAACCGAAGATTTAAAAAACAGCCCCGACAAGTTCTACGATTTCCGGTCGAACTATCCGTTACGTCGCGAATACAAGGCATATACCGTAAAAAACGGGGCGCACGAGGTAAAAAAGATTCTAAAGAGCTTAGGATTTCAGACCGAATAACGCCTCAACTCTAAAAAAAACCTAAATGCAAAAATCCGATTTTTTATTCGCCGAAAAAAGATTAGATTTGCAGCTGGTTTTTTCAAAACTGTTTTGAATTTTCACTTCTCCGGAATAGCAGCTCTCGTGCACAAACAGAAAACTCAAGACAGTTTCTTGCAAATCGGAAACAATTTAAATCGAACAACAACATAATATCTTAAGTAAACAATGAAAAGAAAAAAAATCTACCCATCGCTCGTTGTGTTTTCGGCCATAGCGCTGGCCGCAACCTCTTGCGCAAAACTCAAACCCCTCTCTCAGTCCAATTTCAGAGCCACCCCGTCGCCTCTGGAGTCTGTAGGCAACCAAGTTCCCGGAACCGTAAACGGCGCTTTCCCCGAAAAATGGTTCGTAAAAAACGCGACCGTAAAAATAACGCCTGTATTGAAATATGGCGGTTCCAGAGAATCATACGGTTCATCTCAAACCTTTCAGGGAGAAAATGTCTCGGGCAACGGCATCGAAATATCTCAACGCAACGGCGGAAATTTCAACATGAATTTCAATTTCCCCTACAACCCCGATATGCTGAACTCGGAACTCTTCATCCGTTTCGATGCAAAAATCAAAAACAAAGCGGTAAAACTCCCCGATGTGAAGGTCGCCGACGGAATCATCGCCACGTCAACCCTCGCCAGCGCGCTTACCACTTCGCCTTCGGTCGCCGACGACGGATTTCAGAGGATCATCAAACAGGCTCACAACGCCAATATCCACTTCCTGATTCAACAAGCCAACCTGCGTTCATCCGAGCTCAATACGCAAGACATGCGTTTGTGGAAACAACGGGTGCAAGAGGCTTTCAAGGATCCCAGACAAAATCTCGACATCGAAGTTTCGGCTTACGCTTCTCCGGACGGAGGACTTACCCTTAACGAAAAACTGGCCGAACAACGCGAAAAAAACACAACCGAATACCTCGAAAACGAACTCAAAAAAAACAAAATCAAAGCCGATGTCAATGCCCGCTACACCGCCCAAGACTGGGACGGCTTCCGCCAATTGCTCGAAACCTCCAATCTACAGGACAAAGAACTCGTGTTGAGGGTTTTGTCGATGTATCCCGATACCGAAACCCGCGAACGTGAAATCAAAAACATCTCGTTTGTGTACGACGATTTGGCAAAAAGCATTCTTCCGCAACTCCGTCGTTCCCGCATCACCGCAAACATCGAAATCGTGGGAAAATCGGATGAAGAAATCATGGACTTCTGGCGCAACAAACCGCAACAACTGACGACGGAAGAGCTGCTTTACGCCTCTTCCCTTACCGATGATGCCGCCGATAGAGAAAAAATCTATCAATACGTTACAGCGCATTTTCCGCAGGACTACCGCGGATGGAACAACATGGGCACCGTTTACTACAAACGTGGCGAATTAAACAATGCAAAACAGGCCTTTGAACGCGCAGCACTGGTTGCTCCCAACGCCGCCGAAGTAAATGTAAACAAAGCCCTGATGCTCTTAATAGACGGAAAAACGGAAGAGGCGAAAGAGTTGCTCGGAAAATCGGCCGAAGCAAACAGCCTCGGCGAAGTTATGGGGCTGCTCTATCTGATGGAAGGCAATTACAACCAGGCCGTAGATGCTTTCGGCGATACAAAATCGAACAACGCCGCTTTGGCTCATATTTTGACAAACAATTACAACAACGCACAAAACATTTTGCAAGTCATCAACGCCCCCGATGCCACCACATTCTACCTAAAAGCTCTGGTGGGAGCAAGAACCAATAACTTCAACAATGTGCTAACCAACCTGCGCTCGGCAATCGACCGGGACAAATCTTTCGCAAAGCGGGCGCTCAACGATTTGGAGTTTGCCAAATATGCAACAAATGCCGATTTCATGTCGATATTAAAATAAATCCATTCCGTATGCCGAAAAAAATTCTTGTTACCGGAGGTACCGGATACATTGGTTCTCATACCGTCGTGGAATTGCAGCAGGCGGGGTATGAGGTGATTATTATCGATAATTTATCCAACTCCAATGCCGATGTAGTAGAAGGTATCCAAAAAATCACCGGAAAACGTCCGGTCTTCGAAAAAGTAGATTGCATAGACCTTGCAGCGCTGAAAGCTCTGTTTAAAAGACATGCCGGAATAGAAGGCATTATTCACTTCGCCGCAAGCAAGGCCGTTGGCGAATCGGTGCAAAAGCCGTTGATGTATTACCGCAACAATTTGGTTTCTCTCATCAACTTGCTCGAATTGATGCCCCTGTTTCATGTCAAAGGCATTGTATTCTCTTCATCCTGTACCGTTTACGGAGAACCCGACAACAATCCCATCGATGAAAACGCACCCATAAAACCGGCTGCCTCTCCTTACGGAAACACCAAACAGATCAACGAAGAGATTATTCTGGACTATGTGCATTCCGGCGCTCCCCTGAAGAGCATTATCTTGAGATATTTCAACCCGATAGGCGCTCATCCCTCGGCCGAAATCGGTGAATTGCCGCTGGGAATTCCGCAAAATCTGGTTCCTTACATTACCCAAACCGGCATCGGTATCCGCAAGCAACTGAACGTGTTCGGAGACGACTACAACACGCCCGACGGCTCCTGCATCCGCGATTTCATCAACGTAGTCGATTTG
>JBGYGP010000143.1:0-4024 GCA_041820645.1 Proteiniphilum sp.
TATTCCGCCGGAACTGCCGTCTCTTCGGGTTTGTCTTATGTAAAAAAGAATTTTTATCGGATGACGACGATTGCAAATTAAATTTTAGAAGCGACCTCCGGCCGCAACGAAAGAGGAGGCGGAAGGACGAAGGGAATAAACCGGCTGCAAAACGGAAAGAAGTTATTTTTTTGAAATTCGCGTGTCGAAAATTTTTATAATTTTGCAACCGAAAAAATTGCATTTACCGTTTGAATCGGCTTGTTTCGTATTCAACGGATTATTTTTTTGAAATTTAAGCTTAGTTGATATGTTACAATTAAAAACCACTCTGTGTTTGTTTCTTATGCTGTCGGCCGCCGTTTTGTCGGCGCAAAACTTTACCGTCAGCGGCTATATTACCGATAAGAGCAACGGCGAAACGTTGATTGCGGCCACCGTGATCGACAAAAATTCGTCGAAAGGCGCCGTATCCAACAACTACGGTTATTATTCGCTCACTTTGCCCAAAGGAGAAGTTATGCTGAACTATTCGTATATCGGTTACGGGAATGTGTCCGAATCGTTTTTTCTCGATAAAGATACGGTAATCAATGTCGCGCTCGAGCCGAACACTACACTTGCCGAAATTACCGTGGTGGGACAGCGTTCCGAAACGGGAGTCAAAGGTTCGCAGATGAGCGCCGTGGAGGTACCCATCAACTTGATAAAAAATATTCCTACGCTTTTCGGCGAAAACGATATGATAAAGGCCTTGCAGTTGCTGCCCGGAGTTCAATCGGGGACGGAAGGCTCGGCCGGGCTTTACGTGCGCGGGGGCGGCCCCGATGAAAACCTGCTGTTGCTCGACGGCGTACCGCTCTACAATGTGAATCACATGCTGGGATTTTTTTCCGTCTTCAACAGCGACGCGCTCAAAAACGTAACATTGTACAAAGGCAGCTTTCCGGCTCGTTTCGGAGGGCGGTTGTCGTCGGTAGTGGATGTGAGAATGAAAGACGGAGACGACAAGAAGATACGCGGTTCGGTAAGTCTTGGCCTGATTTCCTCCAAAATACAACTCGAAGGGCCTATCGTCAAAGAGAAAACCACGTTCAACATTTCGGCGCGGAGAACTTATATCGATGTACTTACTCAGCCCCTTATTCGGGCGGCAGCCAAGGCCGAAGGAGGAGACAAAAACAATACCGCCGGATACTATTTTTACGATTTGAACGCCAAAATCGCCCATAAGTTTTCCGACAAAGACCGCCTTTTCCTGAGCGCCTATCTGGGCGACGACGCCCTCTATGCGAAAATCGGGACGAAAAACTTATACAACAGCATAGAGGAAGAAAAAGATTATACGAAAATCAACTGGGGATGGGGAAATCTGATAACCGCGCTTCGCTGGAACCATGTCGTGAGCAACCGGCTGTTTATGAACACCACGGCATCGTTTACGCGTTATCGCTCGAAACTTGGATTGACCAACGAAAACACCGTTACACAAAAAAATGTTGTGCCTCCGGTTGTGAAGAAAAACGAACTCGGCATGGTTTACAACTCCGGAATAAGCGATTGGACAGTAAAGATGGATTTCGATTATACACCCAACGTCAATCACGATATAAAATTCGGCACAAACTACACCTACCATACTTTTCGCCCCGATGTAACGTCGATGAAATACATCGATGGACAGGATGTCGGCACCCGTTTGGATACGGTGGTGGGAAGCCCCAACGTATATGCGCATGAAACAATGAGTTATATCGAAGACAATGTTTCGCTCGGCAAGCTGTTGAAGGTGAATCTGGGGCTTCATCTTTCCTCTTTTCACGTTCAACAGGAGAACTATTTTTCGCTTCAACCCCGTGTGGGAATGCGTGTGTTGCTTACCGACGACCTTTCGTTTAAAGCCGGATATGCCAATATGAGCCAATACATCCACCTGTTGTCGAACAGTATCGTGAGCTTACCTACCGACTTGTGGGTTCCCGTAACGAAGCGGGTGAAACCGATGAACTCGCATCAATATTCGGCCGGTTTTTTCTATACGCTTGCCGGTATCGCCGACTTTTCGGTAGAAGGATACTACAAAACGATGAACAACCTGCTCGAATACAAAGACGGAGCCTCTTTCATGGGAGTTTCCACCAACTGGGAAAACAAAGTGAGCATGGGGAGAGGCATAGCCTACGGTATCGAGTTTCTGGCACAACGCTCCTTCGGGAATACCACCGGATGGCTGGGATACACGTGGGCAAAATCGGACCGTATTTTCGACCGCCCCGGCAATATCTTGAACAACGGAAAACCCTTCCCCGCGAAATACGATCGGAGGCACGACGTCAACGTAACGCTCACTCATAAGTTTTCCGACCGCATCGATCTTTCCGGCTCGTGGGTTTTCAGTACCGGCAACCCCGCCACATTCGCTTTTCACGATGTGGTAATAACCCGATTCCCGAATCTTTACTCCTCAGACTCTCAATTCAGTGTTGCCCCCCAGGTCTCCTCAAGAAACAATTTCAGGTACAACAGCTACCACCGGATGGATCTGGGGATAAACTTTCATCGGGTTACCAAACGCGGCAATCTGCGCACATGGAACATCAGCATCTACAACGTTTACAATCAGCTGAACCCGTTTTTCGTTTATACCGAAACGGAATCGGTAAATTCTCAATCCGGCCAATACCAAACGGTGGTCAAACTCAAACAGGCGACGCTCTTTCCCATCATCCCCTCCATAAGTTACACCCTCAAATTTTAAGCAAGAATTATGAAACGATATAACAATACCCTTACCCGATACATTTTCTTCTTGTTGGCTTTCGCCCTTTTATTCGGCTCGTGCACGAAAGATATCGAATTCAAAGGCGAAGTTACAAAACCGTTGCTCGTTGTGAACAGCATTGCAGATACCGACTCTTCGATATGGGCACATGTTTCGCAAAGCCGTTTTACCTTGGGAAAAATAGCTCCCATACCCGACATCGAGCATGCCGTTGTCTCCGTTTACGTGAATGGCGTATTCAAGGAAAAACTCCTTCATAAAGGTTCCGGCCTCTACAAAGGCGATTACCGTCCCCTCCCATCCGACGAGGTACGCATCGAAGTATCCGCGCCTCAATTCGATAAGATCGAAGGCACAACCGTGTTGCCCAATCTCGCAAAACTCGAAGTAGCTAAATTTACGACGGCCGAAAAAGATTCTTCCATCGGGAAAGTACTTGAGGTAAACATGAGGCTTGTGCTTTCCGATGATCCGCAGCAAGAAAATTATTATTTCATCAAGTTGCTCAAAAAAAATTACAACGAACACGGCTTTATGTACGAAAATTATGTGCGATTCAAACTTAAAGATGTTTTGGAAAACAAACAAATCACGGCAGGAGAAGAGATGTACTCCGATTTGTTCGGTTCGGAGGGCGGCAGTTTAACAATCGAAAATATCTTTACCGACGAGTTGGTGAATGGAAAAGAGATCGGTATCAATTTCCTTTTTCATGAACCTCTATCCGAATCCGACAAATGGACTCAAAAGATAGAGTACGAAGTTCAGATTGCTCAGATGTCGCGCGACCTCTTTCTATATATCATGTCGGCCGACAAGGCAAGCCAAAACGAAGGCTCCCCCTTGGTAGAACCGGTTCAGATTCATTCCAATATGAGCAACGGCGTAGGTATTCTGGGCTCATATACTGTAAGAAAAATCGCGAGAAGCGTTACCCTGCAATGACGAGGTATCAGTTGGCTTCCACCCACTTGGGGTTGTGTATTTTATATTTTTCTCCCTTTTTGTAATACAAACTCTCCTTTTCGGGGATAAGAAAAGTATATGTCTTCCCCGATTTGTTGGTGAGTTTATCGTCGCGAAGCCACGAGTTGAAATCTTTGAGTTGCGAGTAAGTGATGCCCTGCTCTTTGGCGAAAGCCGCCAAAGAGGGTATCGGCGTGGAAACCTTCACCTCTTTAAACTCGATCGGTTTGTATAGCTGGTGCGCTTCCAGCACAAATCCGTATTTGCGGGGATTCTCGAAAATCTCCTTGATGGCGA
>JBGYGP010000144.1:0-5359 GCA_041820645.1 Proteiniphilum sp.
AGGCGGAATTTATCGAAAGCATCCCCGAAGAGGAGAGAGAGGAGAAGGCTCCGCTCATCGCGAAATACTACCACGATGTAGAAAAAGAAGCGATGCGCAGATGCATCCTCGATGAAGGAAAACGCCTCGACGGCAGAAAAACCACCGAAATTCGCCCCATCTGGAGTATCGTGGATTATATTCCAGGCCCTCACGGGTCGGCCGTTTTCACCCGTGGCGAAACTCAATCGCTTACAACGGTAACTTTGGGGACCAAACTCGACGAGAAAATTGTGGACGATGTGCTCAACCGCGGCGTAGAGAGATTTTTGTTGCATTACAACTTCCCGCCGTTCTCCACAGGCGAGGCGCGCCCTCAACGCGCTGTCGGCCGTCGCGAAATAGGACATGGAAACTTGGCGCACAGAGCCCTCAAGAGAATGATTCCGAAGGGGTATCCTTATGTGGTGCGTGTGGTATCGGATATTTTGGAGTCGAACGGTTCGTCGTCTATGGCGACGGTTTGTGCAGGTTCGTTGGCATTGATGGATGCCGGTGTAAAAATAAACAAACCGGTTTCGGGAATTGCGATGGGATTGATTTCGGAAAAGAAGGGGCAAAATTTTGCCGTGCTCTCCGATATTTTGGGCGACGAAGATCACTTGGGCGATATGGATTTCAAGGTGTGCGGAACCAAAGACGGCATCACCGCCACGCAAATGGATATAAAAGTGGACGGATTGTCGTACGAAATTCTCGAAAAAGCGTTGGCTCAAGCCAAAGCAGGGCGCGAACACATCATGGGCAAGATGATGGAAACCCTTTCCGAGCCTCGTGCCGACCTCAAACCCCATGCTCCCCGCATCGAAGTTCTGGAGATTCCGAAAGATTTTATCGGAGCCGTTATCGGGCCGGGAGGAAAAATCATACAAGGTATTCAGGAAGAAACCGGAGCAACAATCACCATCGAAGAGATCGACAACAAAGGCCGCGTAGAAGTGGCTGCTTCGAACAAAGATTCCATCGAGGCGGCTTTACGCAAAATCAAAGGTATTGTTGCTGTCCCCGAAATCGGCGAAGTTTACGAAGCAACCGTTCGCTCGGTTATGCCTTACGGCGCGTTCTGCGAATTCCTTCCCGGAAAGGACGGCCTGCTGCATATCTCCGAAATCGATTGGAAACGCCTCGAAAAAGTAGAAGATGCTGGCATCAAAGAAGGAGATAAGGTGCAGGTGAAACTGATTGACATCGACCCAAAAACAGGCAAATTCAAACTGTCGAGGAGGGTTTTGATGCCGCGCGCTCCCAAGGCGGAAGAGGACAAGTAATAGGTCGCTATTCCGTTTGGTGTAGTGAAGTAACAAAAGGGGCTGACTTAAAGAAGTCAGCCTCTTTTTTATTATTGCTGTCCGATAAAAATTTCAATATCCACTGTATGTTGCTATGCCTTAAACCCGGATTACGCAATAGAAAAGACGTTTGATTGTTGTTCTTCGGGGCTGTCTGCCCCGAGCCCCGAATTCCTTTTTTGTCTTGACACAAAAAAGGATGCAAAAAAGGTCAAGGCTCCCGCACAGAGCCGACCCGCTATGTGCTTGCGCGCTAAACGAAAAATAACTCGCTGCGCTCAAACAGCTTTTCGTTTTTCACGCGCGCTGCGCACAGCGGGTGCCCCGGCTCCGCGCTCGATGCCTTTCGGTTTTTGCTGCGCAAAAAAGGGTGCGGAGGAGCGGTTTCTATTTTCGGGGCGGAAAGCCCCGAAGAGAACGTGATTTCGTAAAGAGCAGGGTTTCGGTTTATTCTTCGGAGAATCTTACCTTTTCAAACAGCTGTACACATACTCCAAATCCACGTTTTCGCGGATAATATCCGCCAATCGGTTGTAGCCTTCCTCTTTGCGCGCCTTGTAATCGATAGCGGAAACAAAACAGGGATTCACCTCACGCAACACGAGTTCGATAACGGAAGCGTTGTCGAAAATACCGTGGATGTAAGTTCCCCACGTGCGGGCGTTGAGGAAGTATCCGTCGGCTTCGCCGTTGTTCATGCGGCAGAGCGGCCGGGAAGAAGGGGTTTTTCCGGCATGTATTTCGTATCCTTCGCCGGAGGCGTTGTTTTCGATAAAAGAGAAGGAGCAGCGTCGTGTTTGTTTTCCTCCGGCCAATGTTGTGGTAACGGGCAAAATACCCAATCCGGGCAAGGCGGGGATAGCGCCTTCGACCCCTTCGGGGTCGCGCACTTCGTCGCCCATCATCTGATACCCGCCGCAAATGCCGTACAGCGGCTTTCCGGCCTTGTGATGGGCGATAATTACGCTGTCGAGCCTTTTTTCGCGTAGCGTTTGCAAATCGGATAGCGTATTTTTGGAGCCGGGAATGATGATGATGTCCGCTCGGGAAAGGCTTGCCGCATTGTCGGAATAGTAGAGGTTGACGCCGGGCGTCTGCTCCAGCATGTTGAAATCGGTAAAGTTCGACAAGTGCTTGAGCAGCACCACGCCGATATTGATTTTTCCTTGCCGGAAATCCGATTGCGTCCGTTCGATGACCACTCCGTCTTCCTGCTCGACAAACAGTTCCTGAAAGTATGGCACAATGCCCACAACCGGTTTCCCAGCAAGTTCTTCCAACATCTTCTTCCCTTTTTCAAACAGTTTTATATCGCCTCGAAATTTATTGACAATAATCCCTTTGATGGCATCGCGTTCGGCCTGCGGCAGCAGCTGCATGGTTCCGTACACGCTGGCGAAAACTCCTCCCTTGTCGATATCGGCAACCAGAAATGTGGCGGCTTGCGTACGCAACGCGACGCGCATGTTTACAATATCCTTCTCCCACAGGTTGATCTCGGAGATACTCCCCGCTCCTTCGATGACAAGAGGGTTGTACGTTGCGGCAAGACGCCCGAAGGAGCGCATCACCTCTTCGAAGAGCGCGTCGCGGTCGGTTTCGTTGAAATATTCCGAAGCGGTTTTATTTCCCGACGGTTTGCCGTTGAGCACGATTTGCGACGTGCGGTGATTGGTGGGTTTCAGCAACACGGGATTCATCTCCACGCTGCAATCGATGCCGCAGGCTTCGGCCTGTACGGCTTGTGCGCGGCCGATTTCGAGGTTGTCTTTCGTGGCATAGCTGTTGAGCGACATATTCTGCGCCTTGAACGGCGCCGGATGGTAACCGTCTTGCAGAAAAATCCGGCAAAAGCCGGTGTTGATAACCGATTTTCCGACATCGGAGCCCGTGCCGACAAACATAATGGGACGAAGTTTTTGCATATTACTCTTTCTTTTCAGCGTTGCGGTTTTTAATTACGGTTATTTGCCCGTATGCAATGGATTTTTCAAATACTTTTTCTACCGAGCGGTTTTCCAGGATGACCCGAAAAGCCCGGACAACTCCCGCATGCGTTACGATAAGAAGATTGCCCCGGATATCGGGCAAGCCGGCGATGAACTGCCTCACGCGGGCAAGCATATCGTTGTACGACTCGCCGTTGGGACAACGACGAGTCAGATAATCATCAAACCATTTTTTCCCCTCTTCCGATTCAAAGATGGTATTCCACGGCTGCCCCTCCCAATCGCCAAAATCCAGTTCCATCAACCGGTCGTCGAACAGTGTGCGGCTGCTTATTTTTTCGGCTAACCGCGCGCACCGGGACAACGGACTGCAATAAACCCGTTCGAACTCGATACCCGAAAGTTTTTTTAATATGGCTGCCGCTTCCTCTTCAAACCGCTCCGACAGGGGTACATCGCTCTGTCCGTAACAGATTCCCGATGCGATGCTTACACGGGGATGACGCACGAGATAAAAAGTCATTTCGAATTGTTTTTATCTAAACGGGAAGTCCGTTTAATCTTTTCTTCATAAAAACGATACCTCCAAAAAAATCGAAACCCGCAAGCGAAAAGCGCAATACCAAGTCCCGAATAAAAAAAACCGATAAACCAAAAGGGCAGTATGTTGAATAGGCGCAAGAAGATACCGCCACTCATCATAACGACCATAATCACGTAGGATTTGACATCGAAAAAACGCCAAAAGGGGAGTTTTTCTTCCTTGTAGCCTCGTATCCGCTTCTCGTGCCTGTAAATCAACGAAGAAAAAACGCCAAGATAGAACAGCAGAAAAGTAACGACAGCTCCCGCCAGCGCCGGAAAAGGAGATGAAGATGCGGCAAGGAGAGGCAATCCTGTTTGCGCGACCATAACGCCGGCAGCCATCCACAAAACTCCGGCCGGCAGCGGCAGGTATTTCTTTTTTATTTTACACATCGATGGGCGGTTTTTGTCAAATATGCGGAGTCATTGCCACATATACCGATAAGAATATGATCTCTTCGAATTGTATCAACGCTCCGAGCACGTCGCCGGTAAATCCTCCGATTTTTCGCTCGGTGTATCTTTTCAACGCAATAAATACCGCGAAATACGAAAAGACAATTGCGAGGCTTATCTTCCAAGGGATAAAAATAAATGGCGCGGCCGCCAGAAAGAGCGCCACGCACACGGAAACGCCGTCCACTTTACGGCGCACGTGTGCGGCTTTGCTGTTTTCGGTACGAACGTAGTGGGAGCTGTTTATCATCGCAATCGGCATAAAACGGCTCGAGGCTTGTACGGCTACGACGACGGCGGGCAGCGCGGCCGGCGCAACGGATAAGTAGAGCGAAAATTTCGCAAGAAACAGCAAAACCAGCGAAAGCACTCCGTAAGTACCGACGGCGCTATCCTTCATAATGGCAAGGATACGCTCTTTGGTGCGGCCGCCGCCAAAGCCATCGAAGAAATCGGCAAAACCGTCTTCGTGGATAGCGCCCGTAGCCGAAACCATCGCGGCAATCGTTGCCGCGACCGCTACGGGTGAAGGAAAAACAAGGGCAAACAGCGCAAATACGCCTGCACCGATGCCGCCTACCACAATTCCTACAAGCGGAAAATAGCGAAACGCTTTTTGCAAATTTTCTTCCGAATAGTCGATTTTTCCGATGGGAATACGGCTGTAAAACATCAGCGCATGAAAAAAGAGGTCGATCTGTTGTTTCATTATATCCTGAATATTCTTTTTGCCCCTCCTCTTAGGTTATCGGAGCCTCTTAGCTCTGCCTGTTGGCCTCCACATCGTACACGGAGGCATCTTCGAAACTTGCCATTTCGTTGAGAAAAATCAATGCCGATTGCAGAAGAGGATATGCCAATGCCGCTCCGGTTCCTTCGCCAAGGCGCAAATCGAGTTGCAAAACAGGGTCGCCCTTCATGTATTCGAGCATGTATTTGTGCCCGCGCTCGTTTGAAGTGTGGCAAAAAATTACGTTTTCCAACACGTCGGGTTGCATTTCGTAAGCGGCCAGAAAAGCGGATGTGGTGATGAATCCGTCG
>JBGYGP010000145.1:0-5627 GCA_041820645.1 Proteiniphilum sp.
CAATTAAATGCCTTGCAATCGGGAGAATTTTTATTCTATGTTGTTATGGAGGGTCGTTACGAGTGATGTTTATGATTTTCTTTAATAAAGGCTTCCAGTGCTGCTCCAAACGAGGGGTATTCGGGGGTGGGTGCCATGCAGTCGAGACGAAAACCGGCATCTTCGATGGCTTTTGCGGTGGTTGTTCCAAAGCATCCGATGGCCATATCGTTTTGTTTGAAATCGGGGAAATTCTTCAATAAAGACTGAACGCCCATGGGAGTGAAAAATATCAACATGTCTGCATCCATTTTTTCACCTTCTTCAAAATCGTTGCTTACCGTACGGTACATGATGCTTTCGGTATAGTCCAACTCTTTTTCCGACAAGAAACTTTGTACATCGTTATTATGTTCTTCGGGAATGGGGAAGAGGAGTTTCTCTTTGGAATGCTTTGCAAACGCGACATTCAGTCCATCAACTTTTCCGGTGGGGCTGAAAAATATTTTTCGTTTTCTGTAAACGATGTATTTTTGAAGGTAGAGTGCTACGGTTTCGGAAGTGCAGAAATATTTCATTGTTTCGGGCATCGTGATTTTAAGCTCTTCACAAAGCGAAAAGAAATGGTCTATCGCGTTTTTTGAAGTCATGACAATCCCTGTAAAATCGAGAATATTGATGCGTTGAAGCCGAAATTCCTTTACGGAGAGTCTTTCCACTTTGATAAAAGGCCTAAATTGAATTTCTATCTTGTATTGTTCCGAAATATCCATCAAGGGATGTTTCGAATTTGCCGGCGGAGCCGGTTGAGATATAAGTATCCTATTGATTTTTCGCACGTTGCTCATAAATATCCCTGCTTACATGAAAATCGAAGCAACCCCTTTGTAAATCAAAAAGTAGGGTGCTATTTCGATGGCGCAAAGGTACAAAAAATAATAAAGTAAGCCGACGCTATTTTTAACAAAAATATTTAATAAGCTCACAAATGAAAGTATTTTTGTGGTAAAAAATATTACAATTTGTAAAAGGAGTATTGTTTGTTGAAATTCGGGCAGAAAAAGGAAGAAAACAGTAGGAAGAAACAGTAACAAGCCGAGTATTTCGATATACCGCATGTACATGGTAGGCCATTCTCCCAGTCCAAACTCTTTGAATATCGAGGTCAGTATCTTGTAAACCATGTATTTGCCGATAACGAGAAGCGATATAGCAAAAAAGATACCGAAAAATATCTTGAGATTGTCAAAAACCGATGCGCTTACTCGTGTTTGTATCGAAACAAAGTAAAAAATGGAGATGGTTATAATCAGGAATGTTTGGAAAACGATAAAAACTTCGCTCCAGGCTTCGGCGGTAGTTATTTGGCTTTTGAAGGCCGAACGGTTGCGATTTCGATTTACAATGAGGTTCATGTAGTTTGTAACGAGCGAGGGGCCGACCGTGCTTACCAAAACGGCCGTTATAGCAAAAGAGGCGAGCAAAAGGAGAAAGAGTATGCTACGCAGGTCTGTGGAAAAAGGGAGCAAATCTCCCGCAAATCCTTGTGGATTTACCGGTTGGGCGATAACGGCATCGATGCTTTTGGGATCGAAAAGAAGGCGGTTGCTGTCGGTAGGGAAGTATTCATATTGGGAGAACCCGATTCGGAAAGAATCGGGTTCTTGTACCACTTCTCTTTTCAGATAAAAAGAGAGCGAGTCGGTTGTTGTCTGAGAAATTGTATCAATCACCAGAAACTTTGTTTTCTTGCAAAATTACAACACTTTTCCTTCATATTTCGAAATAAAGGAGATTTGGTTTTTGTTTTTTTTCAGAATCTCGATTGTTTCGGTCACTGTTTCCGCCACTTCGTATAAGTTTTTGTATTCGGGGTTAAGGAATTTTTCGGAAATCATGTTGTCGAAAAACTGCAAGAGTTGATTGTAAAATCCCTTGGCGTTAAGAATGATAATCGGTTTCCGGTATAGCCCCAATTGTTTCCAGGTGAGAATTTCCATCAACTCTTCCAACGTGCCGAATCCTCCGGGCAGGGCGATTGCGGCATCCGACATTTCGGCCATACGCGATTTCCGTTCGTGCATGGTTTCCGTTACAATCAATTCGGAAAGGCTTTGATGGCACCATCCCGAATCCACCATAAATCGGGGGATGATTCCGGTGATTTTGCCTCCGTGTTCCAAGATGCTGTCGTTTACTGCCCCCATCAAGCCTTGCATTCCTGCTCCGGTAATTGCCTCGATACGGTTTTCTGCAAGTTTTTCTCCGAGCAGTGAGGCCGTATCGAAATAAGAAGGATGGATGTCGTGGCTCGATGCGCAATATACGACTACAGATTTAATCGAGTTTTCCGTTCTCAAACTGCTCATTATCCGTTCGCGATTATAATAATGCAAACTCCTTTTTGACCGCCTCAACGTAATCGAGTTTTTCCCAAGTAAACAGTTCAACCTCTTTTACGATGGGTTGGGACATGTATCTCGATTCGAATTTTTTGGTTACCGTTTGGGGTTCGCGTCCCATGTGGCCGTATGAAGCGGTTTCCGAGTAGATGGGGTTGCGGAGTTTAAGTCTCTGTTCGATGGCTTTGGGGCGCATATCGAACAATTTTTTTACTTTTTCGGCGATTTCGCTGTCGCTGATATTTACTTTGCTTTTCCCGAAGGTGTTTACGAAGATGTTCATCGGTTCGGCGATGCCGATTGCATAAGCAACCTGAATCAATACTTCGTCGGAGACGCCTGCTGCGACAAGGTTTTTTGCGATGTGGCGGGCTGCATAGGCTGCCGAACGATCTACTTTTGAGGGGTCTTTTCCCGAGAAGGCGCCGCCGCCGTGAGAGGCTTTTCCTCCGTAGGTGTCAACGATGATTTTGCGTCCGGTAAGGCCGGTATCGCCGTGCGGGCCGCCGATAACGAATTTTCCGGTGGGGTTTACGTGGTATTTGATTTTTCCTTCGAAGAGTTTGTGAACGTCTTTTCTTCGTCTGTACTGTGCCTGAACACGGGGGATGAGGATTTTCCGGACATCCGTTTCGATGCGCGAGCGCATTGCTTCGTCGGCTTTGAGGGCGGCTTCTCTGCTGTTGTCTTTCGGTTTTTCGAACTCGTCGTGTTGGGTAGAAATTACGATGGTGTCTATCCGCAAGGGGGTTCCGTCTTCGGAGTATTCGATGGTTACCTGCGATTTGGCATCGGGGCGGAGGTAAGGCATCAGGTGCAGTTCGTTTTTGCGGATGTTGGCCAGTTCTACCAGAAGCGCATGGCTCAAGTCGAGCGGCAGGGGCATGTAGTTGTCGGTTTCGTTGGTTGCGTATCCGAACATCATGCCTTGGTCGCCGGCGCCTTGTTCCATGGGGTTTTCCTTTTGATCGACGCCGCGATTGATGTCGTCGGATTGTTCGTGGATACTCGAAAAGACACCGCACGATTTTGCTTCGAACTGGTATTCGCTTTTGGTGTATCCTATTTCGGAAATCACTTTTCGGGCTACTTCGGCCACATCTACATAAGCGTTTGATTTAACTTCTCCCGCCAAGACAACTTGTCCGGTTGTTACGAGCGTTTCGCAAGCTACTTTGGAGTTCGGGTCGTATGCCAGAAACTCGTCGAGCAGAGCATCCGATATTTGATCGGCTACTTTATCGGGATGTCCTTCGGACACCGATTCGGAGGTAAATAAGTAATTCATCATTTTTTTAGCGTATTATAAATCGTATTCGTAACCAAAGGGAGAGAAGCGAGAGCGGGAAAAATATGCGGGAAAAAACGACGATAGATTTGGCGTTTTAGCATTTTTTTCTGTGGTTGCAAGCTGTTCAAATCTTTCCACAATGATTTTCAGATGCAAAGGTAAATATAATTCGGTAAAAAGCATGTTTTTCAATGTTAAAATATTTTATCGGATTGTTTCGGTCGATGTAAAAAAGAGAACAGAGGCTGTTTCGTAACGATTGAGCCTCTGTTTTTTCTCCGTTTTTCAATCTCCGGTGGAGGTTGTTGGCGGTGGTGCTTGTTTTACCATGCGAAAAGCGGGTATTGCGACATGGTGGCGTTTACCTTTTTGCGGACGGCGTCGATGGTTGTTTTGTTTTCAACATCGGAAAGGACGGTGTCGATCATTTCCACGATTTCGCCCATTGCGTTGTCTTTGACGCCGCGCGTGGTAATGGCGGGTGTTCCGAAGCGTAATCCCGATGTTTGGAAGGGGCTGCGGCTGTCGAAGGGTACCATGTTTTTGTTGGTGGTAATATCGGCCTCTACGAGGGCTTTTTCGGCTGCTTTGCCGGTAAGTTCGGGAAATTTGGCGCGCAAATCGATCAGGATGGTGTGGTTGTCGGTGCCTCCCGATACTACTTTGTATCCCTTGTCTATGAACGATTGGGCCATGGCGGCTGCGTTTTTCTTTACCTGAGTCTGATATACTTTGAAGGATTCGTCCAATGCTTCGCCGAAAGCGACGGCTTTGGCGGCGATGACGTGTTCGAGGGGGCCGCCCTGCATTCCGGGGAAGACGGCGGAATCCAATATGGCCGACATTTTTTTTATTTCGCCTTTTGGGCTTTTCACTCCCCATGGGTTTTCAAAATCTTTTCCCATGAGGATGACTCCTCCTCGGGGGCCTCGAAGCGTTTTGTGCGTGGTGGAGGTTACGATATGGGCGTGTTTGAGCGGGTTTTCGAGCAATCCGACTGCGATAAGTCCGGCGGGGTGGGCCATATCGACCATGAAGAGTGCGCCGATTTCGTCTGCTACTTTTCGGATGCGGGCGTAATCCCATTCGCGGGAGTAGGCCGATGCTCCGGCGATGATGAGTTTCGGGCGTTCGGCGCGGGCAACCGATTCCAATTGGTAGTAATCTATGCGTTCGTCTTCTTCTCTTACGTTGTATTCCAAAGCGGTAAACATCAATCCGGAGAAATTTACGGGAGAGCCGTGCGAGAGGTGTCCGCCGTGGGAGAGATTCAATCCGAGAAATTTGTCGCCTGCTTTGAGGCAGGCCAGAAATACGGCAGCGTTGGCTTGTGCTCCAGAGTGTGGTTGTACATTGACCCAAGCGGCGTTGTACAGCTTTTTGAGGCGGTCTATTGCCAGTTGTTCGCTCAAATCGACGACTTCGCATCCGCCGTAATAGCGTTTGCCGGGGTAGCCTTCGGCGTATTTGTTGGTAAGAACCGAGCCCATTGCCTGCATTACCTGTTCGCTGACAAAGTTTTCGGATGCGATCAATTCGATGCCTTTGAGTTGGCGTTGTTTTTCTTTTTCGATGATTTCGAAAACCTGAGAATCTGTTTTCATATTGCGTGAAATTTAAAAAATAACTTCCTTTTTTGTTGTCGGTTGCCGGCCGACGGTTTTATCGCGGAGCGTTTTGGCGGCGCAGGCCGGCGGTATCTGTTGCGACGGGTGTCCGAAAGGGCGTTTTGTTTCTTGTTTTTGAAACGTGGCGTGTTGCAATCGGATTGGATTGTTTCGCGATACAAATGTACTGAAAGTTTGACGAAAAACGTTCCTGTTCGATGAAAAAGAGATCCGTTTCGTCGGATAATGAAGCTTCGGGAGCGTGAATCGAAAGAGCGGGTTTCTCAGCATTCTTCGAACCGTGCGGTAAAGAAACGCAGTTGTTTGGGTTCATATACAAAGCGGAGG
>JBGYGP010000146.1:0-3271 GCA_041820645.1 Proteiniphilum sp.
CCGGTTAAACAAAAATAAAACCTGTGCTACTTTATATGTCGATATATTCGCGACACGCTCATTATCAGACTTCATCAAAACAATTTCCGAAGCAATTTTAAGAGAATTTCCCGAAAAATCACCCATTGGGAAAAAATTTTGGGAGTTTATCAAAAATCTCCGTCCGCTTATCACTTACGACCCGCTAAGCGGTGCTCCGCAGGTGCAAATCAACTATCAAACCGAAGGAGAAAAACAGCAAACGCTGCACGGAATTTTTCAGTTTTTAGAAAAACAGAACAAACACATAGTGCTCGCCATAGATGAGTTTCAACAAATAAGAGCATATCCCGAAACAAATATTGAAGCACTTCTCAGGACTGAAATTCAGCATCTGCAAAATATCTCTTTTATTTTCTGCGGAAGTAAAAGGCATTTGATGATTGACATCTTTTCAAACAACAAAAAGCCATTTTATGCAAGTACCCAATTTATGTTTTTGAATGAAATAGACAGAGCTGATTATCGGGAATTTATTAAAAAAACTTTCTCAAAAGACAAATACAACATTGAAGACGAAGCGGTGGAAAGGATACTTGATTGGACAAAATGTTATACCTATTACACGCAAGCAATCTGCAATAAAATTTACGCTTTCAGAGAAAAAAATATTACACTCGACACCGTAACCAAAGCGATGACCGAAACAATGGAACAGCAAACGCCCGTATTTCTTCAAATCCGGGAATTGCTTACTTCTGTTCAATGGAACTACCTGATAGCCATTGCAAAGGAAGAAAAAATAACAAAAATAACCGCACAAAATTTCTTGATGAAATATAGAATCGGTACTTCTTCAAATTCTACACGTTTGATGAAGTCGCTCATTGATAAAGAACTGATTTTAGAGAATATCAATGCCGAGGATAAAGAATATCGAATTTACGACATCTTTCTGATGAATTGGCTAAAAACAAACTATTAACACCTTATGCGATTACTTATTCAACGCGTATCCGAAGCATCTGTAACGATTGACGGAAAAACAAAAAGCAGCATCGGAAAAGGCTTGTTGGTTTTTCTCGGTATCGAAGACTGCGACACCAAAGAAGATATTGATTTTTTATGCAAAAAAACCGTCAATTTGCGTATCTTTGACGACGAAAACGGTGTGATGAACAAATCGGTTTTAGAAACCGAAGGCGATATTCTGGTGGTTTCACAATTCACACTGCATGCGAGTACGAAAAAGGGAAATCGCCCGTCGTATATTCGTGCGGCAAAGCCCGATATTGCCGTCCCGCTGTACGAAGAGTTTTGCAGCAAGCTGTCGGAACAGTTGGGGAAGCCGGTACAAACCGGAGAGTTTGGCGCCGATATGGAGGTGCATCTCATAAACGACGGCCCCGTTAGCATTTGGATAGACTCAAAAAACAGAGAATAGATGACGATACGAGAAGCCCAACAACATGTAGATACGTGGATTAAAACCTACGGCGTGCGCTATTTCAGCGAGCTGACCAATATGGCCATCCTCACGGAAGAGGTGGGCGAACTGGCGCGTATAATGGCTCGCACCTACGGCGACCAGTCGTTCAAGCAAAGCGATTTATCGAAAAACCTGGCCGATGAAATGGCAGACGTGCTTTGGGTGCTGCTCTGCCTTGCCAACCAAACGGGCGTGGATTTGACGGAAGCGTTTGAGAAAAACATCGGGAAGAAAACAAAAAGAGATGCCACACGGCATTTGGAAAACGAGAAGTTAAAATAGATTTTTATGAAACTGCTGATAGCCATATTGCCCATTGTTTTTATGATTCACGATTTTGAAGAGATCATCATGTTCAAACCGTGGCTCACGAAAAACAGGGAAGAGTTGAAGCGACGTTTCCCGAAAATGGAACGCTTTATGGCTAAGAACAGTCTTTTCGACCTTTCCACATCAGCGTTTGCCGTAGCCGTTATGCACGAGTTTCTGCTGATTTCGGCGGCAACATTCGTTTCGCTCTATTTCGACGATTATTCGGTGTGGTTTGCCGCATTTATGGCCTATTTTGTGCATCTGTTCATGCACATCGGACAGTGGGTGCTGTTTCGGAAATACGTTCCCGTTATCATCACGTCAATCCTCACGATGCCCTATTGCATATATACTTTTCTCCGGTTTCTCCGGTTTACGGAAATGACTGACATACAATTGCTCTTATGGTCTTTTGCCGGCGTTGTTGCGGCTGTTTTGAGTTTCTTTCCGGCATTTTTCCTTGCAACAAAGATTTCATCGGCGGGAAACAAACGGTTACGATAAAAAAGAACTTAATACAAGCAACTGAAAATACGTTATCAAAGAAGAGGATCGTTACCCGATATTTACAAAAAAGATCTTCAATATGAACAAGAAAACAAGTATCAAACTTTTTCAACAGAAACAAGTCCGTTCCGTATGGGATGAGAGGGAAGAAAAATGGTATTTTTCGGTGCAAGATGTAGTGGAAGTATTAACTGAAACAGTTGATGCAAAAGATTATATAAAAAAAATGAAAAAGCGAGACCCACAGCTTAATTCCAACTGGGGGACAATTTGTCCCCCGGTTGAAATGATTGCTGCCGATGGAAAACGCCGCAAAATACAAGCAGCCGATGCCAAAGGTCTCCTTCGCATCATCCAATCCATTCCGTCGCCCAAAGCGGAGCCTTTTAAGTTGTGGCTGGCTCAGGTGGGGGCGGAAAGGCTCGAAGAAATAGAAAATCCCGAACTGGCATCTCAGCGCGCCCGTGAACTTTACAAACTGAAAGGCTATCCCGAAGATTGGATTGAAAAAAGAATGCGAAGCATCGCTATCCGCGAAGAACTGACCGATGAATGGAAAAAGCACGGAATTGAACAACAAACCGAATATGCCATTTTGACTGCCGAAATATCAAAAGCCACATTCGGACTCACTCCCAAAGAATACAAAGAAGTAAAAGGCTTAAAAAGTCAGAACCTGCGCGACCACATGACCGATTTAGAGCTTATTTTCTCCATGTTGGGAGAAGCATCCACCACCGAAATTGTAAAAAAGAAAAATCCCATCGGTTTTACGGAAAACCAAACCGCAGCCAGACAAGGGGGGAAAATTGCAGGAGATGCTCGCCGGGCATTGGAATTGGAAACGGGAGAAAATGTAGTTTCCGCAACCAATTATTTACCCGAAAAAAAACAGACAAAACAGATAAACAAACAATAACAGACAATGGATACAAAATATCAGACCGCTCTCAGGGAGCACCCTTTCACGCTTACGGACAAACA
>JBGYGP010000147.1:0-3323 GCA_041820645.1 Proteiniphilum sp.
TCCCGTTGATACTTCGGAAATGGCGTTTCGGCGATTGGTTTGTGCCTTTCGGGATGCGGGGGAAGAAGAAATTGAGCGACTTTTTTACCGACCAAAAATTGTCGTTGCAAGAGAAAGAAGATGTTTGGGTTTTGTTCTCCGAAGAGAAAGTTGTCTGGATTGTGGGGCACCGTGCCGACGACAGGTTTAAGGTTACCGCTACAACAAAGAAAAAGTTGGTATTGGAGTTATTGGAGGAGTAACGAGGAGTAACACTGAAATTTTTTCGTACGAAAAACAAATAATTTTCTTTCGTTTCGTCGTAATGATGATTTTTTTTTGTAACTTCACGCCTGATATATCGATTTCAATTTAAACCAAGACAAGTTTTGTTTGTCAAATCAGCTACTAAAAACAATGAAAAAATGAAAGCTAATAAAGTTTTGAAAGACCTGTTGCTGGTTGCCTCCGCGTCGGCAATCGCGCTATTGATAGTTCGCAACTATCAGAAACATAAACGAAAAGAACGCCAAATGAGAGAGTTTGTACATTTTCAATTATTTTGATCAACGTTTTCTTGTATATTTTCGCAACTGTTTGGGACAGGTTCTTAATTTGAGGTTTATTTTTTGTTAACTTTGCACGAAATTTATCTCAAAAAATAGTTGTTGTTTTTATGCTTACATTGAAAGTTATCCGCGAAAATCGCGACAAAGTTGTAGAAAAACTTACAAAGAAAAATTTTGATTCGGAAAAAATCATCGATGCTATTATAGAATTAGACGACAAACGTCGAAATTCGCAAACCGTTTTAGACAGTCATCTCTCGGAAATAAATACCCTATCCAAATCAATCGGCGGCTTTATGAGAGAGGGTAGAAAAGAGGAAGCCGAATCGGCAAAACAAAGAGTTGCCGAACTGAAAGAAGTATCCAAAAATTATGAAACCACTCTCAAAGAGGCTGAAACGGAAATTCAGAACCTGTTGGTTACGATTCCGAATTTGCCTCACGATTCTGTTCCTGTGGGAAAATCGGCTGATGACAATCTTGTGGAACGCAGTGGCGGAATAACTCCCGATTTGGATGAGGATGCGCTTCCTCATTGGGATTTGGCAAAGAGATACGATCTTATCGATTTTGAATTGGGCGTGAAGATTACCGGCGCCGGATTTCCTGTTTACAAAGGCAAAGGCGCTCGCTTGCAGCGTGCGTTAATCAATTTTTTCCTCGACAATGCCCGCGAAGCCGGGTTTGTTGAAGTTCAGCCGCCGTATGTAGTAAATTCCGCTTCGGGTTTCGGTACCGGCCAATTGCCCGATAAAGAAGGGCAGATGTATCATGTGGGTCTGGACGATTTGTATCTGATACCCACCGCCGAAGTGCCGGTTACGAATCTTTACCGCGATGTCATCCTCGACGAAAAAGATTTACCGGTAAAGAATACCGCCTATTCGGCTTGTTTTCGCCGCGAAGCGGGGTCCTACGGAAAAGACGTGCGTGGCTTAAATCGTCTGCATCAGTTTGATAAAGTGGAAATTGTATGTATCGATAAACCCGAAAACTCCTACCTGCGTTTGGACGAAATGGTGCGATATGTACAAACTTTGGTTGAGAAGCTGGAGCTCCCCTGGCGCATTCTTCGCCTCTGCGGCGGCGACATGAGTTTTACATCGGCGCTCACGTTTGATTTTGAGGTGTTTTCGGCTGCGCAGCAGCGATGGTTGGAGGTAAGTTCGGTTTCCAACTTCGAAAGCTATCAGGCCAACCGCCTGAAATGCCGCTATCGCGACGAAGAACGCAAAACACGGCTTTGCCATACGCTCAACGGAAGCGCTCTGGCCTTGCCTCGAATTGTGGCGGCTCTGTTGGAGAACAATCAAACTCCCGAAGGAATTAAAATACCCGAAGCGTTGATACCTTATACCGGATTCGAAAAGATAGACTGATTTTTGGCGCAAAAAAGAATAATAATAATCTCTATAAAATAAACATTCGAAAAAAATGAAACAGCAAAAATTATTTTCAATTCTCCTTTTGTTTTGGGGTTTGGTATTGTCTGCGAATGCCCAAAAAAATGTCAAGGATTTAGATATTGAATCCTTGAGTTTTTACGGCGTGGATTTTTCTATGACAAAAGTTTATGCATCGGACGATGAGGCGGATAAGCTTCGCTCTGCTTTTATCGGGATCAATTTTTTGTTTGAATCGGAGCCTAAAAAGTACAATGTGTCAAAAACGTTTGATGTGGATTTTTATCAGATTTTCACGCGGCAAGTTAGAGATAGTATAGAGAAAATCTCGAGGAAAAAGCTTTTTACGGATGACGGGCAATACGAAGTATCTGATGAGCAGATAAAGAGTTTGGTTCGGGCAATCGATAAAAGAGGCGATGACCAGTATGGAGCAATTATTGTTGCAGATTTGCTCAATAAAGCAGCCTCAAGAGGGAGTTTTACGTTTGTGATTTTCAATCAGAATACCAACGAGATTGTTTTTCAACAGAAGACAAGCGGGAAAGCCCGTGGATTCGGACTTCGGAACTATTGGGCTGGAGCGCTTTACGACGCGATGAAAAATGTAAGATGACGGAGCTCCGAATCGCAGAATAGGATTAGGTTTCCGGGGAAGCGTCAGAACGCGAACCGGAAACCTATTTTTATGCCATGTTTTTTTGCGTTTGGATGGTTCAGATGCGTGAAACGCCGGAGATAATCGATTCTGAAGACCTTGAAGATATTCTCAATGCCGATAGAGCCTTCCATATAAATTTCTTTTTTCATGGAATGGGACGAAGCGGGAAACAGAAACAGTTTGTCGCTAAATTCGGGATTGTTTTTGGCGGTAAGATTACCGTAATAGCAGCTGAATGCAACAACCTCGCGCAATTGCAGTTTTTTGAGAAGCGGCAGCCGGTTGAAAAGCCACCCTTTCAGAAAATAACTCGTGTGCAATGCCGCAAATTCGTCCACAATGAATTCAAAAGGATGTATCATCTGAAATCTTTCCTTTTCGATGAAAATCGACGGGTTTACCTGTGGGCTTGCCAGCATGGGGAAAGTCGTTTTATTCCATACTTTGCCGGCCGAAAACTGTGCGTCGATATGTCCGAAAGAGGAGAGCCAAAACCGGTCGGAAACGCTGACCCGGGTCTGATGGAAACGATAATTTCCTGCCGAGAGCCCTTTGTAGGCATATTCGTGCGTAAGGCTTAGCCGGATATTGTCGTTGATGAAATTGATTTTCGAGTCTTTTCCCGAGCGGTTGGCGGCGTATTTATCCATTCCCGGAGAATAAGAGAGTCCGATTCCTATTTTTGAAACGGAGAAAGAGGGTATATTCTCA
>JBGYGP010000148.1:0-3024 GCA_041820645.1 Proteiniphilum sp.
GGAGGGGTTACGCTGCGCTACATTCGCGGAGACTATTCCACCGGCTCCGACGATACGACGCCGGGGAATGCTTTTGCCGCCGATATTTCGGGCTACAACGAATCGTATCTCCGTTTCGGACGTTCGGAGGCTTTGTTGGGGCTCGGGTTCAATATCTCCAATATCGGAACCAAAATTTCCTACGACGGAGGCTCCAATTTTATGTTTCTGCCCGCCAACCTGAGGCTTGGGGTTTCGTTGGGATTGCCCATCGACAACAAAAACACCCTTTCTTTCAGCATCGACCTCAACAAATTGCTTGTTCCGACCCCTCCTTTGGGCAGAGAGGGCGAAACTCAAGACGAAAGACAGAAACGCATCGACGACTACAACAACACCTCTTCCGTTGCCGGGATATTCAAATCGTTCGGCGACGCTCCCGGAGGATTCAGGGAGGAGATGCAAGAGGTGATGTGGTCGTTGGGAACGGAATATACCTACGACAACAAGTTTTCGGTTCGCGGAGGGTATTACAACGAAAACGCGTACAAGGGAAACCGCCGCTATTTTGCTTTCGGAGCGGGTTTCAGAATGGACGCTTTTCAAATAGACGCGGCTTACCTGGTTTCTACGGCGCAGTCGAACCCCTTGGACCGGACGTTGCGCCTCTCTCTCGGATTCAATATCGACGGCATCAGACAGTTGTTGAGATGAAGGTAAGAGTTGGGTTCGGATACGATATGCACCGGCTTGCCGAAGGGAGGGAGCTTTGGATGGGAGGCGTGAGAATCGATTTTGCGAGAGGTTTGTGCGGACATTCCGACGCCGATGTTCTTATTCATGCTATATGCGATGCGCTGCTGGGAGCGGCCAATCTGCGGGATATCGGTTATCATTTTCCCGATACGGCCGCCGAGTTTCACAATATCGACAGTAAAATTCTCCTGAAAAAAACGGTCGGTTTGCTGGAGGAGAAGGGTTACGAAATCGGAAACATCGATGCTACCATTTGTGCCGAAGCTCCCAAAATGAACCCTCACATCCCTTCGATGCGGAAGATATTGTCTGAGGTTATGCAGATAGAGGCGGACGCTGTTTCGATCAAAGCCACGACTTCCGAAAGAATGGGGTTTGTGGGACGGGAAGAAGGTATTGCCGCTTACGCGACGGTGTTGATTCAGAAAATATCCTGAGAGATTTTGATTTTCGATTTTATACGACGTAAACTGCGCGCGAAAGGGCATGGCATCCATTCTCCTTTCGCTTTTCATTTTGTTACGCGGGTGTTTTCGGAGAAGTCGCGTTTCTATGCTTTCGACGATATCGCGGCGTTGCTGGAAGAGCATCGTGTGGCCTGCCGCGCCGATAGGGAGTTGTGTCATTTGTCGTACCGCATTGTCAGGGAATACAAGCCTGGCGCTATTCTCGAAGTTCATTCGGGAGAGGGGGTCAATACGCTCTATATTGCTTCGGCGAATAAAAGCAGCTCTTGTTGTTGCATCGAGACGGATGCCGATAAGATAAGCAGGGCAAGAAGGTTGCTTTCCCGAATGGGTTGCAATGTGCTGTTTTCGGGAGAGGTGGATTTGTCGGCAAGATACGATGCGCTGTTTTTGAATATCAGCGATAAAACGGTTGACGTGGAAACGCTTTTCCGGATAAGCGCCGAGGAGTGTTTCTGGGTGATAAATCCCATTCGCACGGGGCACGGAAGGAGTATCTGGCGACAGATTGCCAACGATGCGCGGGCAACGGTTACCTTCGACGCGAAAGATACGGGGATTGTGTTTCTGAAAAAAGGGTTCAACAAATTAAACTATTTCATTTAGAAACTGTTTTTCTTTTTACAAAAGAATGATTTTTTATTCCAGATTTCAATCATATTGCACGCAATGAAGAGGAGTTCGGTTTACACAAAAACGGGAGACAAAGGCAAAACCTCGCTTGTGGGAGGTACGCGGGTAGAGAAAACACACGTGCGGCTGGAGGCGTATGGCACGGTGGATGAGTTGAACAGCTTCATCGGGTTGCTCGGCTGCATGCCGCTCGATGCCGAAACAAGCGCATGCCTGCGGTTTCTGCAAAACAAACTGTTTGTGGTAGGCTCTTATCTGGCTACCGAGACGGAGTCGAAAGCCCCCAAACCGGCAAGCGTTATCCGGGACGAGGATATTGCGCGCATCGAGCGGGAGATAGACCGGCTCGATGCGGAGCTGCCCCCTCTCAACCGGTTTGTGCTTCCCGGCGGAGGCAACGAGGCGGCGGCAAGGGCGCACCTTTGCCGGACTGTCTCGAGGAGAGCCGAGCGGAATGCGTACCGGTTAGCCGGAGAGTATCCCGTTTCGGATTCGGTACTGATTTTTCTGAATCGTTTGTCGGATTACTTTTTCGTATTGTCCCGGTTCGAAAATAAAAAAAACGGAAAAGAATTGTATTGGGAACAGAACGAAGTGTGAAAAATTTTCATATTTTTGCGCTTTATTTCGGATTCGAATAAAACAACAATCTTTAGAATATTAACTATAAAAATAGTATTAAACAATGTATTGGACACTTGAGTTAGCTTCTAAACTGGAAGATGCTCCTTGGCCCGCAACCAAGGATGAGTTGATCGACTTTGCTCAGCGTTCGGGCGCACCCCTCGAGGTCATCGAAAACTTACAGGAAATCGAAGACGATTCGGAAATTTTCGAAACCATCGAAGATATTTGGGCCGACTATCCCAGCAAAGAGGATTTTTTCTTCAACGAAGACGAGTATTAACAACGTCGGAATCGAAATTAAGACAAGCCGCTCCGGAATACCCCCAGGGCGGCTTTTTCTTTTGCACCGGAAACAAAGGGATACGCAAAACCGATACCCTCTTTCCGCCGGAAGGCTGTGACACGGGAAGCGCGCAACGGAAAACAGCCTGTCCCCCGCCGAGGGGCCCCCGTTTCATGCCGGAGGCTTCAGCCCCGCGATACATCCCGCCCTTTTCGGCAAAGAATATTCGGCGTACGGGGCGGGACATCTTTTGTCCAATTTGGGACATTCTTTGTCCAA
>JBGYGP010000149.1:0-3827 GCA_041820645.1 Proteiniphilum sp.
ATCAAGTCGATGTTTTTCCACTCGTTGAATCCGCCGATGTTGTAGGTATCTCCGTTTTTCCCTTCGTGGAAAATGAGATCGATGGCGCGGGCATGATCTTCCACAAAGAGCCAGTCGCGCACATTCTCTCCCTTACCGTAAACAGGGAGCGGCTTGTTATGGCAGATGTTGTTGATGAACAGAGGTATCAACTTCTCAGGGAATTGATAAGGGCCGTAATTGTTGGAACAATTGGAAATAACCGTAGGCAGTCCGTAGGTATCGTGGTAAGCCCGCACAAAATGATCCGAAGAGGCCTTGGAGGCAGAATAAGGAGAATGCGGATCGTAAGGCGTGTTTTCCGTGAACAGGGTATCATCGAAATTCAAGGCGCCATACACTTCATCGGTAGAAATGTGATAAAACCGTCGCGACAGAGAGTCTCCTGTTTGCGCATCCCACGTCCGGCGCGCTGCTTCCAACAGGTTTAATGTCCCCAGCACATTGGTGCGGACAAACGTAAACGGGTCTTTGATGCTTCTGTCAACATGGCTTTCGGCCGCCAAATGAATCACGCCATCGATTTGATATTCCCCGAAAAGAACAGCCATCTCTTCAAAATCGGTAATATCTCCTTTTACGAAAGTATAATTGGACGATCTTTCAATATCGGTCAAATTTTTGAGATTACCGGCATAGGTCAGTTTATCGAGATTGACGATACGGTATTCGGGATATTTATTCACAAAAAGCCGCACAACGTGCGACCCGATAAATCCGGCTCCGCCGGTAATGAGGATGTTTCTTTTCATTGTGTAAAAAAATTATTTGATTCACATGTCGTCTTAGTCTATACTGAATGTATCTGCATCGAAATCTTTCAACAGCATGTTTCGCTTATCCTTTTCCGACAGGATAATCTCCTCGGCCGGTATTTTCCAATCAATACCCAATTGGGCATCGTTCCACAAAATACCGCCTTCCGATTGCGGCGCATAATAGTTATCGCATTTATACTGAAAAACCACCGTTTCGCTAAGCACAACAAAACCATGCGCAAATCCGCGCGGAATAAAAAACTGACGTTTGTTCTCTTCCGAAAGTTCCGCAGCGACATAGCGCCCGAAAGTCGGTGAGTTCCGGCGAATATCTACCGCAACATCCAATACTTTGCCTTGCACCACACGTACCAATTTTGCCTGAGCAAAGGGGGGGCTCTGAAAATGGAGGCCGCGCAGCACTCCATATTTGGACTTCGATTCGTTGTCTTGTACAAAATGCGTATCGCATACGTTTTCCCGAAACCACTGCTCGGAAAATGATTCGAAGAAATAGCCGCGCTCATCTCCGAACACTTTGGGTTCGAGGATGACTACGCCGGGAATGAAAGTAGGGATGACAGCCATAGCTTTTGTTGAACTGTTGAGTAACATATAAAAGATAACTTGATGTAATCGACCGAAGAATTATACCCGATAACTCGCCTCATATCCTAAGGAAAACGTCGCCGACAGGCGGGGAAGAAATTCCGGTGATTTAATCTGCCGGATACTTCTTCGCTCGTTTCCTTATTCCCGACAGCTATCGCGAAAAACACCGTTGCGGACTAAATGTACTTTAAGACTATCGCAATAAATACCAAAGATATTTTCTCACATCGCCTTTGTTACTTCCGCATCCAGATTGCCGTAATCTTCCACCCGGGCAACAACACCTCCTTTTTTGTCGATGACAAACGCCGTAGGAACTTTGTTTACGTTGTAAACCGACAAAAAAGAAGAATATACGCTTTGCGGATCGCGCACAGTAATCCAAGGCAAATTGTTCGCGGCATTTTTCCAAAAATGTTCGTCGGAATCCAACGAAATCTGATAAATTTCGAATCCCGACGACCTATATTTATCGTAAACCTTTTTAAGATCGATATTGTGTTTGGGCGAAAATTGAGAATTATAAACCGTAAAGTCCAACACCACCGTTTTGCCTTTGAGCGAGGAGAGCGAAACCTTTGCGCCGCCAACGTCGGCGAGCTCGATATCGGGCATATTGACGGAGCTAACAACCTGAGCATTTTCAAACAGAGCGGCCTGTTTTTCTTCTTGCCTTCTCGTCTTCAAAGCGTTTACCACAAAATCGTGCAAATGTTTGGAACGCGGTGTTTCGGGATAAAAACGATCCCAGGAAGTGGCCACCGCTCCATACATGGCATAATCTTTTTTATCGTACGGATTGAAAATCAGCTGATCGTTTATTTTCTGAAAAACGGCGTAATAGGCGGCAGCGCCTGCCGTGTTCCCAAGGATGAGTTTCGATATTTCGGCTTTATATTCGGTCAGAACCGAATCGAGCTCGGTAAGATAAACCACATCGTCGATTTGTTTGACAGAATGCTTGTTGTTGAGACCGTCGATTATCTTTTTTAACCCCTGCGTCCGTTTGTCGATTTGCTTGATTTGCGTATTTACAGGAGAATCTTTTACGTCGAAAGTAGCAGACAAGTCGTTGGCATCGGCGCTCACCACAAGCGTTTCCAGAGAATCGACGACAAAGACAGCTGCCTGATTACCTATTCTCAACTGATAGAATTCGGGATTCGGGTTTGCTTTTCCCTTGAAACTGAATTTTCCGTTTTCTTTCATTTTCAGAGAATCCACAAACTCTATCCCCCCCAACCCCCTGTGTTCAAGGATAAGCGTTTGGTCTGCAGCCGAACTCAGAATACCTTTTACTTCGAATGTTTTTTCGGAATTGCACGAAACGATAGCCAAAACTACCGCAAAAATCAAGATGAGTTTATTCATAATTCAGTCGAATATTTTTTTGAAAGCACAAACTTATAAATTTTTCATCAAATAGAAAACAAAGGAACGCCTGATTGGAAAAGTTTTCAAATTATCCGTCGAATTTTCAATATTTTATAGCTACAAGTTACCTAAAAACAAAACTTTGTGCTAACTTTGCATAATTTTACACACAATAAAACAATAAATTATTTTTATGACGAATTCAATTATGAAGCGTATTGAGCTGTCAGACGGACGCATCATTACGCTCGAAACGGGGAAACTGGCCAAACAAGCCGACGGAGCCGTTGAATTGCGCATGGGCAATACAATGCTTTTGGCAACAGTTTGTGCCGCCAAAGATGCCGCTCCCGGAGTAGATTTTATGCCGCTACAAGTAGAATACAAAGAAAAATTTGCCTCAAACGGAAGGTTTCCTGGCGGATTTATGAAGCGTGAAGGGAAATCATCCGACTACGAAATACTCACAAGCAGATTGATAGACCGCGCTTTGCGTCCTTTGTTTCCCGACGATTACCATGCGGAGGTTTTTGTAAACGTTACATTATACTCTGCCGATAAAGAAGATATGCCCGATGCGCTTGCCGGATTGGCGGCTTCGGCGGCTTTGGCCGTTTCGGATATTCCTTTCAACGGGCCGTTGTCGGAAGTGAGAGTTGCCCGCGTTGACGGACAGTTGGTAATCAATCCTTCTTTCCAACAGCTCGAACAGGCCGATATCGACATCGTAGTAGGAGCTACTATCGACAACATCATGATGGTGGAAGGCGAAATGAGCGAAGTTTCGGAAGCGGAATTGCTCGAAGCCATCAAGTTTGCCCACGAAGAAATCAAAAGACATTGCCGGGTGCAAATGGAGTTGATGGAGCTTTGCGGAACTACGCAGAAACGTGAATATTCTCACGAAGTAAACGACGAAGAACTTCGCAAACAAGTTTGGGATGCTTGCTACCAAAAGGCTTACAACGTTGCCGGTTCACAAAACCCCAACAAACACCAACGCATGGAGGCTTTCGAAGCCATTCAGGCAGAATTTATCGAAAG
>JBGYGP010000150.1:0-2747 GCA_041820645.1 Proteiniphilum sp.
ACTCTGTATTTAAATTAAAAAATCAATTCACACGACAACGGTCATCTCCATTGAGAAGATAACCTGCCACTTGACGGGCCGCAGCCAATCCGGCATTGACATTAGCCTCGGCTGTTTGCGCGCCGGCTTTTTTGGGCGTCGCGAAGTAACGTCCCGGGAATTTAGCCAAAAACTCATCATGCATATCTGCTTTCACGTCCGTAATGTATTTGAATTTAGGACGTTCCGTCATAATGCGTATCATATCTTCTTCGTCCACAACCTCCTTCCGGGCGGTATTCACGATAACGCCGTTATCAGGCAAACGGCTCAACAGCCCGTAATTGACCACTTTTACAGTTTCTTCCATCAACGGCATATGAAGCGAAACGATGTCGCTTGTTTCAAAAAGCTCTTCGGCGCTGTACACCGAAATTACGCCATATTCGCCCTCCTTCCGCAAATCGTCGTGGGTAAGAATGGGAGAATATGCATAGATGGGCATGCTGAACCCCCGAGCAATTTTGGCTACCATTTTAGCGACATTTCCAAAGGCGTAAAGTCCCAATCGCTTGTTTTTAAGTTCCGAACCGGTAGTCCCATCGAGTTGATTCCGCTGAACATACAACAACAGTCCGAAAACGAGTTCGGCAACAGCATTGGCGTTTTGCCCGGGTGTGTTCATTACCACAATGTTTCTTCGAGTCGCCGCTTCCAAATCCACATTGTCGTAGCCGGCCCCGGCGCGGACAATCAATCGGAGTTTCGGCGCGGCCGCCATCACCTCTTCGTCGATAATATCGCTGCGAATAATCACGGCTTCCACATCTCTCACCGCTTCGAGCAAGGGGGCTTTGCCAGTATATTTTTCGAGCGCCACAAATACCAGTCCGGCATCGACGATAATTTTCCGTATTTCTTGTACAGCCTGTGCAGCAAAAGGTTTCTCCGTTGCTAAAAGTACTTTCATGACTTCATTTTCTTTAAAAAGGTTTAAGCATTGGCTTTTTCAAAATCCTGCATACACTCCACGAGAGCTTCCACAGCTTCAACCGGACAAGCATTGTAGATAGAGGCACGAAAACCGCCCACCGAACGGTGTCCTTTGATGCCCACCATGCCGCGTTCTTTGGCAAATGCCATGAAATCGCCCTCTTTGTCTTTGTACGCTTCGGCCATAACGAAACAAACGTTCATCAGCGAGCGGTCTTCTTTTACAGCTGTTCCTACAAACATTTTGTTTCTATCGATTTCGTTGTAAAGCATTTCCGCTTTTTGCTTGTTGATTTTGTACATTGCCTCAAGGCCGCCAAGCGATTTTACCCATTTCAGAGTTTCGTGCATGACAAAAATAGGAAATACGGGCGGAGTGTTGAACATGGAGCGGTTTCGTTCTTCATCGCCGATATGGGTGCGGTAGTCCACCATGGTTTGCAATTTTCGCTCTACCTTGCCCAAAATATCTTCGCGCACGATAACAAAAGTAACGCCGGCCGGGCCTACATTTTTTTGTGCGCCACCATAGATAAGTCCGTATTTTTTGACATCCACAGGACGGCTCATGATATCGGACGACATATCGGCCACCAAAGTAACGGGACAATCCATATCTTCGTGGATTTCGGTACCATAGATGGTGTTGTTGGTCGTGATGTGAAAATAATCGGCATCTGCGGGAATGGTGTAATCTTTCGGGATGTAGGTGTAATTTTTGTCTTCGGAAGAGGCCACCACAACGGTTTCGCCGTAAAATCCGGCTTCTTTGACGGCTTTTTTCGCCCAAACACCCGTTTGAAGATAAGCCGCTTTTTTATTGAGCAGGTTTGCAGGCACTTCAAAGAACTGTGTGCTTGCTCCACCTCCCAAGAAAAGGACTTGATAGTTGTCGGGAATATTCAATAATTCGCGCCAGAGATCGGCGGTTTCTTTCATGATTCGTTCCCAACCAGGAGTGCGGTGAGAGATTTCGAGAATTCCGATTCCGGTTCCGTCAAAATCACGAATGGCTTCGATGGCTGACTCCACAGCTTCTTTCGGCAATACGCAAGGGCCTGCGTTAAAATTGTACTTTTTCATACGTAAATATTTTATTTTAATATTTTTTTACACTAAACATCGTATGGAATCTGCATTCCCGATAAACATCGGAACATGTTCTTGTGTGTAATTTATTTGCATGTTCGTTTCATACTGAAGATGAATTGTTTTAATTCTTAACAATAAGGTATTTTATCGGGTCTTTTCACTGTTCAATATCGTGATGCAAAGCTAATAAATTTATTTCTCAAAAATAAAAAAAAAACATTTTTTTACCTCTTCATATAAATTTGTCGAAAAGGCAGAGAGTATCTATCTTTGTATCTCAGGAATCAAAATTAATGCATACACACTATTCTTCAGTTTTATTAGAAAACGCGGTAAACGAATTTGCGAAACTGCCCGGAATCGGTAAGAAATCGGCGCTCCGACTGGTGCTTCATTTGCTCAAACAGAGCGACGAACATGTGGCTTCGTTTGCCAAAACGATGCTCACTCTCAAGGAAGAGATCAAATATTGCCGGAGCTGCCACAACATCTCCGATACGGAGGTTTGCTCCATCTGTTCAAATCCCGCACGGGACAATGCCACGCTCTGCGTTGTGGAGAATATCCGTGAGGTAATGGCAATAGAAAACACGCTGCAATTCAAGGGACTTTACCACGTTTTGGGAGGAATTATCTCCCCCATTGACGGGATTGGACCTGCCGACCTCGAAATAGAAAGCTTG
>JBGYGP010000151.1:0-2840 GCA_041820645.1 Proteiniphilum sp.
GATTTTTCCGCTGATGGTTTTGGGCAGTTCATCCACAAATTCCACCACGCGCGGATATTTGTAGGGCGCCGTACTGTTTTTTACGTGTTCCTGAATCTCTTTGACCAGGGCTTCGCCGGCTCGGTTTTTGTAATCGTCAGCCAGCACGATAGTTGCTTTGATAATTTGCCCCCGAATCTCATCGGGAACTCCCGTGATGGCGCATTCCACAACCGCAGGATGCGTCATGCAGGCGCTTTCCACCTCGAAAGGGCCGATGCGGTATCCGGAGCTTTTGATGACATCGTCGGTGCGGCCTACAAACCAATAATAGCCGTCCTGGTCGCGCCAGGCCGTATCGCCGGTGCGATAGAGGTTGTCGGAATACACCTTTCGGGTAAGCTCTTCGTCGCGATAATAGCCCATAAAAAGCCCCAACGGATGCCCTTCGCGGGTATCGAAAACAATCTCGCCCTGTTCTCCGTCTTCGGCGAAGCGCCCGTCGGCGGTAATCAGCGCCATATTGTAAAGAGGATTGGGAACCCCCATCGAGCCGGGCTTGGGTTCCAGCCAGGGAAACGTAACGATGGTGGGAGCTGTCTCGGTTTGTCCGAAAGCTTCCTTTATCTTAATTCCTGTCTTTTGATGAAACTCTTTGAAAACCGACGGATTGAGCGCTTCGCCCGCTGTGGTGCAATATTCCAACGACGAAAGGTCGTATTGCGAGAAATCTTCAAGAATGATAAACCGATAGATGGTGGGAGGGGCGCAAAACGAGGTAACCTTGTGCTCCGAAAGCATCCGGAGCATATCTCGCGGAATAAACCTCCCCTCGTAGTCGTAAACGAAAATGCAAGCTCCCACAATCCATTGTCCGTAGAGCTTTCCCCAAACGGCTTTTGCCCATCCGGTGTCGGCAACCGTGAGGTGCACGCTGTTTTCGTGCAGGTTGTGCCAATATTTGGCCGTGGTGATGTGTCCCAAAGGATAAGTGTAATCGTGTATCGCCATTTTAGGCGCTCCGGTAGTCCCCGATGTAAAATAGAGCAGCATGATGTCTTCGTTGGCATTCACTCTTTCGGGTCTCACAAAGGGAGCAGCACCATCGATGCCTTGCCGCAGGTTGAGCCATCCGTCGGGCGTGTGTTCGCCAACCAAAATCCGAAGCCGGAGGCTTGGGGATTTTTCCATACTCCGATTGACGTGTTCGATAAGGTTTCTGTCTTCGCAGGCGATTATGGCTTTGATTTCGGCAGCGTTGTTGCGGTAAACAAGGTCTTTGTCGGTAAGCAGATGGGTTGCCGGAATAGCTATTGCACCGATTTTGTGAAGCGCCAGAATGGTCGGCCAAAACTCGATGTTTCTTTTGAGGATAAGCATTACCATATCGTGCTTCCCGATTCCTGCGGAAAGAAGATACGACGCCGTTTTGTCGGATAACTCTTTCAGTTCCGAAAAAGTGAGGTTGCGATGCCCGCCTTTGTCGTTTGTCCAGCACAGCGCCCTTTTGTGAGGTTTCAAACGCGCCCATTCGTCCACAATGTCGTAGGCGAAATTGAAGTTTTCGGGAACACGAACTCGGTAATTTTCGATAAAATCCTCCTGTGAATCGAACTCTGTTTGGTTCAAAAATTTCTCTAACATGATAACCTATAAATCTATTGTTTCAAACCGTTTTCAAGGCTTTAAAACTACCGCCAGAAACTTCACCGGTTTGTTATCCAGGGCTTTCATCCCGTGCGGGAGAGAGGAGTCGAAGTAAATGCTGTCGCCCTCGTTGAGCACGAGCTCTTTACCGTTGATGTAAAGCGCCATCGTGCCTTCCAGCACCATGTTGAACTCCTGCCCTGCATGTATGTTTTTGTGAAAATCCGCATCTTCGGGTGTCGGGAGAACCGTAATTTGAAAAATGTTTGCCACATTGTTGACAAATCCCGCTGTAAGCGATTGATACTTGTATGCCGATACCCGTTCCACGGAAGCCCCTTTATCTTTACGGGTGATGAAATAAGAACTCATGCGTGGTTCTTCGTCAAACATCAGGGTTGAAATGTCTATGTTGAACTCCGTCGCGATACGTTGCAAAACCGAAATGGAAATGTCGCAAGCTCCGTTTTCGTAAGCGAGGTAGGTGCTTTCATCCATTTCGAGCAATCGGGACATTTCGCGCGGTGTCTTGTCCAAAGTATCGCGCAACCCTCTGATGCGCTCGCCGATTTGTTTGATGTCTGTTGTCATAAACGATGGATTCAGTGTGCGAAGTTAATTCTTTTTTTTGTGAAAAGTATTTAAATAAATAGATATAAACTGATTGCCATGGCTATCATGCCCAAAACCACTCCGATGATGGAAAGATGATGCCTGCCGTATTTTTCGGCGCTGGGCAGCAGTTCGTCCAACGAAATATAAACCATAATGCCTGCAACGCCGGCCAAAATTACGGCATTGATGAGCGGCGACCAAAACGGCATCAAAAACAGGTAAGCGACGATTGCGCCAAACGGTTCCGCCAAACCCGATGAAAATGAAAGCCAAAAAGCTTTCCGCCTGCTTCCTGTTGCCTGATAAATGGGTACCGAAACGGCTATCCCTTCTGGAACGTTATGGATGGCGATGGCAAAAGTGATAGGGATGGCTATCTCCAAACTTGTAAGCCCCGACATAAAGGTTGCGATTCCTTCCGGGAAATTGTGTATGCCGATTGTAAGAGCTACTATCAGTCCGGTTTTATGTAGAGAACGGTTTTTACTCATCTCCTCTATACTGTGCATCTCGTGTGGGTTTTCGGAGCTCGGCACCAAAAAGTCGATGAGCGCGATGAGTCCCATCCCGCCGAAAAACGCCAAGATCAAGTACAAATA
>JBGYGP010000152.1:0-5574 GCA_041820645.1 Proteiniphilum sp.
AGACTCCGTTTCCGGCTGTAATACTCAATGCTTGCGACGCATTGATGCCGACCAGCCAATCGGCTTGCGAACGCGAGCGTGCAGTTTGATAGAGATTGTCAAACTCACTGCCGTTTTTCAGGTTCTCAAAACCGTTTTTAATGGCTTTGTCTGTCAGTGAACTTATCCACAAACGCTTGAATGGTTTTTGGCAATTCAAATAGTGGTAAATATGCCTGAATATCAACTCACCCTCTCGTCCGGCATCGGTAGCAACGATGATTTCATTACATTGGTCAAACAATTTTTTGATAACATTCAATTGTTTTAAAGCCCCCAGATCGGCAACGGTTTCTTTACCTTTTTTGGTTTGGCGAGGAATAAGTCGGAATGGCACAGGCAAAATGGGCAGGTTTTCTCGCTTGAAACCCGAAAAACCATAATCTTCGGGCATAGCCAAGGTAACCAAATGACCGATTGCCCATGAAACAACAGTTCCGTTTTCGGAATGAATGTTCCCGATATAACCGTCCTGCATGCCGGAAACACCCAACACGTGGGCAATGGCACGAGCAACAGATGGCTTTTCTGCTATGATAACTTTTAGCATTTTAATGTTTTGATTTTATAATGTTGATATTTTGCACTTCCTAAGGCCTCCCCAAGGGGAGGTTTGGAGAGGCTTTACATTTTTCTTCCTCTTGATTTCTTTTGCTGCTGCTCTTCCTTTTCTTGTTTTTCAGCCTGTTTTTCCGTCGGTTTTGTTTGTCCTTTTTCTAAGGGTTCCTTGACGTTTTTTGTCGCTTCATTGGTTTTTCCGTCCGAATTGACCGCTTTTTGTACTTTGGAAGTTTCATCGGGTTGGGCGGAATTTTTGGCGGCTTTTTTCTGTTTATTCGGATTACCGAATGAAAATTCCGTTTTCCCTTTCTCCAAGTTAAAGGTGAGATAACCTTTGTAGGTTTTTCCTTTTTTGTCTATCAAATCATCCACATAAATGGTCTGTCCCGACTTAAACTTTTCGTACTGCTCGTCGCTTAACTCTTTTCCACGAATAAAGCGAGGAGCCTCACCGTTTTCCTGTGCCTGACGATTTTGTTTGAATTGTTCACGGTCAAACATAAATTCCACGTAACGCTTATCGGCATTGAACTGCACGGTAGCATTAAATTCCGCTCCCTTTCGGGAAATCATTCCCTCCAGATAGAGCGGTTTGCCTTCCTGTAAGGTCTGTTTCTGTTCGTCAGAAAGTTTTACCCCTTTTATCTCATCGGGAATTTTGATTTTATCAGCACTCAAAGCGATGAGTTCGTTGGTTAGTCTGTCCACGCTGATGACAGATGGGATTTGTTCGCCTGTCTTTCTGTTTTCCAACATCACGATACGCCCCATATTGCCGTGTTTAAGCAGATTCTCCTTGTCCTCTGGCGTGAATTCGTGTCCGAAAAAGGGTTGGTGCACGTTGACATCTTTGCGAACGCCGTGCATGGCAACCACGGTATTGCCGTCTTCGTCGGGTTGCAACGATAATCGGGCTTCACTGCGGGTGATTACCGTCCCCAGATTAAGTGAAATCGGAACTAATTGATTGGTTTTAAAACCTCTCAACAGATCGTCCATCACATTCATTTTTTGCAGTTTTTCTTGACTGACACCCATTTTTTCGAGTGTTCCCCAATCGATATCTTCTACCTTGTAGCGATAATCGGAAGCATTGCTTGTTGTGTCCATTGTCTCTTTATTTTGTGAATTAGTGGTGCTTTCCGGACCTTTTTGTTGAACTTCATCCGGTCTTATGTTTTGTTTTAAATTTTCGTTTTTTATTTCGTACTTTTCCAACATGGCATTACCGGCAGGTGTAGGGTCTTTTAAAATACTTTTAATGGTCTCTGCCAAAAAATCTATTTTGGGGGATGGGTATTTTAAATACCCGAAAACGTGTCGGGTCTTTGAGTTGGACAACAAAATTGCTGTAAAAATTGGATAAGAAATCTCCGTTTTTATCCAATCGGATAAAATCGGGATTGTTTTCTTTCACAGGTTCTACGGTTTTGAGTTTGCCGTTTTTGTCAAGGTCTTTGACCGCTTGAAGCATCTGTTTTTCTTGATCGAAAACAAGAAGGGTTTCCGAAAATTCGTCGGGTTGTGCGATGTCTTTTAGTGGCTTTTGTTCGTTCATTCTGTTTTTTTCTAAATGTTCATCATCGATAATATCTGCCAAGGCAGGATGTTCTGTTTCGGGATAATCGTTTGCATTCATATTTATATGCTTTTTTCGGCAAAATTATATTGAGGTAAATTCAGTTACCGTTTTTTGTCCGTTCGTGGCTCTATTTGGCGTTGTTTGGCACATCGCCCGGAATCGGCTTCAAACACTTCTCGAATGAATCGGTTCACATCGGAGAGTCTATAATAGATTTTACCTTTCATTTTAAAAAAAGGCAGTTTGCCGGACGAACGAAAACGTTGCAAGGTGCGATGACTGATTTTAAGCACTTGAAGCATATCCTGATTATCCAATAAATCTTCGCCGTCGAGACACGTTTTTTTCTTGATGAGCTGATCCAATTTGTCATCGATCAAGTCGAAGCGGTCGATTAATCGTTCCATATAAGCACGAAATTCTTGTTTGTCGATTAGCATAATCGTAAATTAATCTTTTAAATCGGTAAACTTATAATTTTCCCAATATGTAATTAGCCGTCTTGGCATTGTCTTTTACCACAATTCCGTTTTCCGACATGAAACGGATATAGCTTTTGGCTGTCCGTTCTTTCACGTCCATCAGCAGTTCTATTTCCTGTAATAGCTCGGAATAGGTCAATCGTTTTTTGTTCGCCAAAATCTCTTTGGCAAGAGCGGTTAATTCCACTGTTTTACGTTTTTCCTTTTCTTTTTGCGGTTTTTCTCCCCGGTAAACGTGCATTGCTTTGTGTTTATCCCAGGAAAACTGCATCAAAGGTACATCCAAAGGGCTTCCTTCACGTACTTTCAGCGTTTTTACCACTGAAAATTCAGGATCCCGGGAGTCTTTCTCGATGGATAAAATGGCAGCCGCTTTGCGTTGTAACTCGGAGCCGAGATGTCCCCTAAGTTTAAAACTATTCGGAACGAAATGGAGTACGCAGATGATGCAGGTACGGTAAATTCCGGCTAATCGGTACAGTTCTTCCACCACGGCGATGCTTTCGGTTTCATCGTTGGTACTTCGGACAAGATCGGCTATGCCGTCGATGATGACTAAATGAATGCCGCCGAAAAAATGGTGATAATAGTCCATGCTGTCTTGAATGGATTGCAGCCGCTCCCTGCGGGACATTGCCGTGAGGTAATAGACTTTCAGCCAGTCGGGTTTGCTTTTTCGTCCGGCTCTTCTGAGCAGCAAAGTTGTGTTTTTATATAGTTGATTTTCCGATTGTTCGGTATCGTATAGCAACACAGCTTTACCGTTCCTGTTTGCTTGCACATCCAAGCCTAATGAATCGACTTCAAAACCGTCTTCCGCCAAAGTTCCGGCTGCTATGGCCGATGCATAATTGCTTTTTCCGGTACCTTCGCCACCGGTGATGCAGAATAGGTTGCCTTGCGTGCCGAGCGGAACTTCATTCACGCTGACGATGTTTTCGGTCAGTTCGGGCGGATTTTCAAAATCAACCTCGCAGGATTTTATCAGTGTCATGGTTTGTGTGTATTTTGTGTTAAGCAGATCAATGATAAGTCGTTGGAAATCGTCTCTACCGTTTCCTTTGGAAAAATAGTCGGATATGTCTTTTTCCGCTTTATTACCTGCAAGAGGCAGTACTAAACGTTGTATGTTGTATTTTTCTAAGGCGACAAGATGTTTTTCCGATGCGGAAAGTCCCGTTTCATCGCTGTCGTATAATAGGGTAATATGTTTGAAACGGTGTGCAAGCATCTCGATGATGTCGGGCGGGATGTGCGATGTTTCGCTGTTAAAACAGACGGCATTAAATCCTTTGGCATAAAGGCTCATCACGTCTTTTTCACCACCTGTTATGAACAGAATATCACCACGATTGGGCAGTTGTCGCAGTCCGAAACAATAGTTCGCGGGTATTTGTCCGCCGTATAGAAAACGAAGTCGGGATTTGGGACGATATAATTTTACATAGCTTTCACCGATGTAACCGAATATCGGTTCATTGGCAGTTGCTTGAAGCTCGTAAGTTTCATTGTCTTTATTTATGGATTTAAATATAGAAAGGGATTTTACACGAAAATAGCTTAACGTTTTCTCGCTGATGCCGTAGGTTTTCCAAAAGGCAAGTTCATTTTGAGTAAAGGCTTTTTCGGTAAACTCAAAAGGTTTGGCAGTGGTTTCTATGATATGATCGGAAACAGGTTTTGTTTTTTGAAAGTTTGATGTAGATACAGATTGAGTTTTACTTTTTTTCTTAAAGTTTGTCTGTGGTGTGAAGTTGTCCGGTTTCTCATCTAAAAACAGATTTAAATCATGAGCAATACTTTGTAGTACTTGCAAAAAATCTCGGTGAACATCCAATCCCTTGATTTGGGCGACAAATGCAAAACAGTCGCCGGAATAATAGGGATTACCGAAATCTTTTATTTTAAAGCAGAGATTATGCCGGTCGTAATAAACATTGCAGGAAGCGTTTTTATCGTCATAAAAGGGATTTTTGAAGTTTTTTCCAAGCTTGAAATCAAACGGAATATAGTGTTTGAAAACGTTTAAACCGTTTTGCGTCGCTGCTAAGATGGCGGATTTGGTAATCATAGTGTATTGTTGCAGGAACTATTGTGCCAAAGGCTGTTTGTAATTATTTCTTCTTTAAAGTCGGAAAGTTTGGCTAAAATTTGAGACTTGTTGGCATTTTGCATTGTCAAGCTGCCGTTTTTGATGGCAATAATCAAATCTTTATATGGATAGAGAGCATTACCCCGTTCATCATAACGGAAGGGGATGGCGTGACTTTCACGCCAACGATATAGCGTAGATTTTGAAACTCCCAAGGTATCCATCACTTCACGTGATGTAAGTTCAAGCGTCTCTTCCAATTCGCTGAACAAATCGGATGTACGTCTGACGTACTGTTCAATGTCCGTGATTTTTTTCATCAGGATTTGAAAGGCTTCACTTTCTAAGGTAATTACTTGCATAATGATTATCGTTTTCTAAATTGTTCTGTCTCTTGCAGTTTTTTTGCAATTCGGAATAGCTGAGTGGAAGTAATGTCAATCGGAATAGTCACTTGAACGGTTAATTTTGATAATTCATTTTTTAACTCACTTTCATCATCTGAAAATAATTTACATAAATCCATTTTATAGAGTTGAGCCAAAGATAAAAGATACCTTAATTTTATCTCTTCGGGATTGTTCTCCAATCTGGAAATGGTTGCTATCGAAACATTCAAGATATCAGCGATATACTGCTGAGAATATCCTTTCTCCTGCCGTAATAATCTAAGTCTTTCTGCAATCTTTTTCATACTCATAAAATTAGTTTGCATTATGCGAATGATTCTGCAACTTTATGAAAACTATTTTCATAAAGTGAAAATTTGAGCGCATAATATCTTTGTTATTTAATTAGTTAAATCTTTCATTAAGCAT
>JBGYGP010000153.1:0-2995 GCA_041820645.1 Proteiniphilum sp.
CACAGCTTCTTTGTAGCACGATGTTACAATCCGGACATATTCCGGTCCGCGGGCACGCCCCTCTATTTTGAAAACACGTACGCCGGCATCCATCATTTTGTTCATAAAATGGATCGTTTTCAAATCTTTGGGCGACATGATATATTCGTTGTCGATTTCCAATTCAATCTCGCTGTCTTTGTCTTTCACGATATATCCGCGTCGGCAAATCTGATTGCAGGCGCCGCGGTTTGCCGAGAGGTCTTTTTCATGCAGGCTCAGGTAGCATTTGCCTGAAACGGCCATACAGAGTGCGCCGTGGCAGAACATCTCGATGCGGACGAGCTCTCCCGAAGGGCCTTTTATCCCTTGCTCCGCAATATCGCGGTAAATGGCTGCCACCTGTTCGAGGTTGAGCTCGCGCGCCAGCACCGCTACATCGGCAAAGTGCGCGTAAAACTTCAGCGATTCGGTGTTGGTGATGTTGAGTTGCGTAGAGAGATGCACCTCCACGCCGATGCGGCGGGCATACGTCATCACGGCTACGTCGGCCGCTATTATGGCCGAGAGTTCCGCTTCTTTGGCGGCATCTGCAATTTTATGCATCAGCGCAATATCGTTGTCGTAAATAATCGTGTTTACGGTGAGGTAGCTTTTTATGCCGTTTTCGCGGCAGATACGCGCAATGTTGCGGAGATCGTCTATGGTAAAATTGTTGGACGATTTGGCGCGCATGTTCAGCCCTTCGATGCCGAAATAGATGGAGTCGGCTCCTCCCTGAATAGCTGCCGTAAGAGACTCATAAGAACCTACAGGCGACATGATTTCGAAGTCTTGTATCTTTTTTCCCATTCCGTAATTTTTTCGAGATGCAAAAGTATAACATTTTTGCAGGATAAACGGTTTTATTTTCTTCATGGTTTTGTTTCGAACGGATTTTATTGTATCTTTGCCGACCGAAAAATAAATTTTCGATTTAAATCATTAATTATTAATTCTTTTTTGTATGAACAATTACGAAACCGTTTTCATTTTGACTCCCGTTTTGTCTGATGCCCAGATGAAGGAAGCGGTTGATAAATTCAAAGCCCTTCTTACCGAACAAGGAGCCGAAATTGTAAACGAAGAAAATTGGGGATTGCGCAAATTGGCTTACCCCATCGACAAAAAATCGACTGGATTTTATAGTTTTCTCGAATTCAAAGCGAATCCGACAGTTGTGGACAGATTGGAAATTAATTTCCGTCGCGACGAACGTGTAATCCGTTTCTTGACTGTCAGACAAGACAAATTCGCTCTGGAATATGCCGAGAAAAGAAGAAACAACAAAAACGGCAAACGGCATGAGGCCGGCGCCGGAATGTCTGTCGGAAAAGAGGTGGAAGTCGAACAGGATGACGTTGAACTCGTAGAAGAAATGGAGGATTAAAAAATGGCAAAACAATCAGAAATCAGATATTTAACTCCCGTATCGGTTGATGTTAAAAAGAAGAAATATTGTCGTTTCAAAAAGAACGGAATCAAATACATCGATTACAAAGACCCGGAATTTTTGAAAAAATTCCTGAACGAGCAGGGAAAAATTCTCCCCCGCAGAATTACCGGAACATCATTGAAGTTCCAACGTCGCATCGCACAAGCTGTAAAGAGAGCGCGTCATTTGGCGTTACTCCCTTATGTTACCGATTTGATGAAATAATAAAAAGGAGGAAAAGAGATGGAAGTAATTTTGAAAGAAGATGTCTTGAACTTAGGTTACAAAGACGATGTAGTAAACGTAAAGAAAGGTTATGCGCGCAATTACCTTATTCCGCAAGGAAAAGCCGTAATTGCTACCGACTCTTCTAAAAAAGTGTTGGCGGAGAACCTGAGACAACGCGCTCACAAACTCGAACAGATTAAAGCCGATGCGCAAGCTTTGGCCGACAAAATACAGGGCATATCGCTTACCATTGGCGCGAAAACCAGTTCTACGGGAACGATTTTCGGTTCGGTAAACAACATCCAGATAGCCGACGCGCTCAGAGAAAAAGGTTTCGAAGTGGATAGAAAAGTTATCGTTATCAAAGAGGTGGTAAAAGAAGTAGGCAACTACGTTGCCGTAGCCAAACTGCACAAAGAGGTTTCGGTTGAAATCCCTTTCGAAGTGGTTTCGGAATAAATCCCGGAAGATTCTGTCGTATCGAAAAGGGGCTGTCTCAAAAGTGAGCGCAGCTCTTTTTTTATCCCATATTCATTAAACGGTTCAATTCTTTTTCTATTGCGGAATCCAGGATAATACCGTCCGGAAACCGGTGGTGATACGTTCGGAGAGGTATTATACCACGTTCCGAGGGGTATTTGGGTACGTTAGGAACGGTATTTCGGTACGTTCGGAACGTATCGGCAGGTAGTTGGGAACATATCGCAGAGTGGTTCGGAGCCACCCATGGATACGTTCCGAAGCAGGTGCCGGGTAGTTTGGGAACGTACCCGGAGTAGTTCCGAGGTCAACGGTGAGTATTCCGGAATCACTCGCCGACACGTTCGGAGCTACCCATCGGGCAAAAAAGAACCACCCGACGGGTGTCTCTGAGCTACCCATCGGGTGGTCATGCAACTACCCGCCGACAAGTTCCGAACTACCCGTTAAGTATTTCCGAACTACCTGCCGACAAGCTCGGAACTACTCACCGACGACCTCGCAAATACTTTTGGAGCATATTATCAGCTGGTTGCAGGTTCCGGAACCGGAGTCTCGGGTTCTTCCGGCTGCGGTGCGCCGCCGCGCTGATAATGCTGCCTCATGTCCTGATAGATCGACGTGGTGCCCGGTTCGTTTTCCGAGGCCAGATACTTCACGTAACGGTAATACGCGAGGGTGCTCTGGAGGTTGTCGAAATCGAGCAGCGTCTTCGTGTCGCTCAACTTTTCGGTCACGAACGTCAGCTCGCGAAGCGGTGCTTCGAGCCGGGTGCGTGCCGCGTAGTCGCGGTCGAATTCGGCCTTGTCGATGGTGCGCGGCATCGTTTGCGGC
>JBGYGP010000154.1:0-4943 GCA_041820645.1 Proteiniphilum sp.
GCTTTTCAATTGCTTTGCTGCTTCCGTTTCCTTCGTTCCCCATTACGATAAATCCTTTAGAAGAAAGCTCCGCACAATAGATGTTCTTGCCCTCGAGAAAGGTGCCGTAGATGGGCATTTCCGCATATTTTACAAACAAATCGTTTATATCGGTATAGTACGTCTTTATTCGCGCAAGCGCGCCCATGCTGGCCTGTACGGTTTTGGGATTGTAAATGTCGGCTGTATCGGGAGAGCAAAAGATGTGCTCGATGCCGAACCAATCGGCCAAACGGACAATGGTTCCCATGTTTCCGGGGTCTTGTATTCCGTCTAATACGAGATGTAGCCCATTCCTGATTTCGGCCTCGATGAATTCATTTTGGGGTTGAAAAAAGACACCGATAACCGTCGGAGCGGTTTTCAGCGACGATGCCTTTCGGAGTTCCTCTTCGGTAGCCACAATCAACTCGCAGTTCAAATGCCCGTAATCGATAATTGTTTCGGAAGTTGCCGCGATAAGTTCGCATTTGCAGTTTTCCGACAAATCGGAAACCAGTTTTCTCCCTTCCGCAACAAACGTATGATGGCGGTTGCGGAATTTTTTATCTTTCAACGCATGGATGTAACTTATTTTGTTTTTGCTCAATGCCATTTTGTTTATCGGTTGGGGGTGTAAAAATTCATGTTCAAAGTTACTACATTTTTTGTTTCGGGGTTCATTTCGGGATAAGTTCGACATCGGTTCTTTTTTCAGGATATAGTTGAGGAATCGTTTTTTTTGCGTAAGTTTGCACCGTTAATCATGTTCCGATGTTTTTATCGGTTTTTATGATTTGTGCAACCATTCGTGTTCAACTCAAGTAATAATGTAAAATAGTGAAAAAAATTGCTTCCTTAAGAGACAAGGCCTCCGTGCGCTGGACTGCGTTGTTGCTGTTGGCTTTCGCCATGTTTTGTTCGTATATTTTTATGGACATTCTTTCTCCTATCAAAGACATGTTGGAATCGACAAGAGGTTGGGATTCTACTGCGTTCGGCACTTATGCCGGTTCGGAGACATTTTTGAATGTTTTTATCTTCTTTCTGATTTTTGCCGGCATCATATTAGACAAAATGGGGGTGCGGTTTACGGCACTTTTGTCGGGCACGGTAATGCTTGTCGGCGCCACCATCAACTGGTATGCGTTAACCGAAATGTTTCTCGGTTCGAGCCTCGAAACTTGGTTTGACGAACACCTGAATTATATTCCTCTGTTCGACGAATTGGGGGTTTCTCCTTTTTACAGGGGGATGCCGGCATCGGCAAAATTGGCCTCTATCGGATTTATGATTTTCGGTTGTGGAGTCGAAATGGCGGGTATCACCGTTTCGCGCGGTATTGTAAAATGGTTCAAAGGCAAGGAGATGGCTTTGGCAATGGGCTCGGAGATGGCTCTGGCCCGTTTGGGGGTGGCCACCTGTATGATTTTTTCACCTGTTTTTGCGAAGATGGGCGGCAGAATAGATGTTTCCCGCTCGGTAGCGTTCGGCTTGGTGCTTTTGTTTGTTGCACTGATAATGTTTGTTGTCTATTTCTTTATGGACAAAAAACTGGACAAACAAACCGGCGAGACGGAAGAAAAAGACGAACCGTTCAAAGTGAAAGATATAGGCGCCATCTTTTCGAGCGGCGGTTTTTGGTTGGTGGCTTTGCTTTGCGTGCTTTACTACTCGGCTATCTTCCCGTTTCAGAAATATGCCGTTAATATGCTTCAGAGCAATCTTGCCTTCACCGAATTGGCACAAGGTTCGTTTTGGGCTTCAAACACCCTTGCCATACTCCAATATGTCATTATGCTTGTGGTGGCGGCCACCGCTTTTGTAAGCAATTTCAGCAAAAAACCGTTGCAGGGCATTTTGTTGGTTATCTCCGTTCTTTTTTTGATCGGGTTCTGTTATATCGCCTACAAACGTCAATCGGCCGAATCCATCTTTGCCGTATTCCCTCTGTTGGCGGTTGGTATCACTCCCATTCTCGGCAAATTTGTGGATAAAAAAGGGAAAGCGGCTACCATGCTCATTCTCGGATCCATCCTTCTGATTATTTGCCATCTGACCTTTGCGTTTGTTTTGCCGCTATTCAAAGGAAATCAGATTGGCGGGGTTATCGTCGCCTTCGTAACAATCCTGACGCTCGGTTCGTCGTTTTCGCTGGTTCCTGCATCGCTGTGGCCAAGTGTCCCGAAACTTGTCGATAGCAAAGTAATAGGCTCGGCTTATGCTTTAATTTTCTGGATTCAAAACATCGGTTTGTGGCTTTTCCCCCTGCTTATCGGAAAAGCGCTCAACGCTTCCAACCCCGATATAGTAAAAGCCTTGAGCGAAGGAACAATAGCTCCTGAAGTTGCCGCAACATCGTATAATTATACCAACCCGTTGATTTTATTAGCCGCCTTGGGACTGTTTGCTCTGATTCTGGGTTTTGTTCTGAAAATAGTGGATAAAAAGAAAAATCTGGGATTGGAACTGCCTAATATTGTTGAAGAACAATAATCCTCCATCCCTGCTTGATATTGACAACCGAAACCGACAAAGAAACGCCCCGAAAGTTTTCCGTACCTTTCGGGGCGTTTCTCCGTTTCCTGCACGAAAACCACCGGCACGCCACATCGACCGCAACCCCAAACAACATGACCCGCACCGACGACATCTGCCAAAAAGTCATAAAAAACCGTTTGGCAGAGAGTTTGTTCTATTCATAATACAAACTCAAGAATTGTTTTGAATTTTACGAATATGAACTTTAATAATTTTACAATAAAAGCGCAGGAAGCGGTGCAAAAAGCCATCGAACTGGCGCAGGCAAACAACCAGCAAATGATTGAAACGGCACACGTGTTGAAAGGCGTGATGTCGGTCGGAGAAAATGTTACCAACTTTTTATTTCAGAAACTCGGAGTAAATATCCGTTCGTTGGAGACAGCGCTGGACAAAGAACTCGAAACCTATCCGCGCGTATCGGGCGGCGACCCGATGTTGAGCCGCGAAACCAACGCCGTTTTTCAGAAAGCGGCTGACTTTGCGACCAAAATGGGCGACCAATACGTCTCTATCGAACACCTGTTGCTGGCTTTGGTAAGTGAACGCAGCAAAACCTCGGACGCGATGAAGGCGCACGGCATTGCGCAGAACCAGCTCGAAAAAGCTATTCAGGAACTTCGCAAGGGCGAAAAGGTTACGAGCCAATCGGCCGAAGACACCTACCAGTCGTTGGGCAAATATGCCATAAACCTTACGGAACGAGCACGAAACGGCAAACTCGACCCCGTTATCGGACGCGACGACGAAATCCGCCGCGTGTTGCAGATTTTGAGCCGCCGCACCAAAAACAATCCTATTCTCATCGGCGAACCCGGAACCGGGAAAACCGCCATTGCCGAAGGGTTGGCATACCGGATTGTGCGGGGCGATGTGCCCGATAACCTCAGAAGCAAACAAATCTACTCGCTCGACATGGGCGCCCTTATCGCCGGAGCCAAGTACAAAGGTGAATTTGAAGAACGCCTGAAATCGGTAGTAAACGAAGTGGTGAAATCGGAAAGCGAAATCATTCTCTTTATCGACGAAATTCACACCCTGGTCGGCGCCGGTAAAAGCGAAGGAGCCATGGATGCCGCCAACATCCTGAAACCTGCGCTGGCGCGCGGCGAACTGCGTGCCATCGGGGCCACCACGTTGGATGAGTACCAAAAATATTTTGAAAAAGACAAGGCCTTGGAACGCCGTTTTCAAACGGTTATGGTAGATGAACCGAGCGAGTCGGATACAATTTCCATCCTTCGCGGGCTGAAAGAGAAATACGAAAACCACCACAAAGTGCGCATCAAAGACGAGGCCATTATTGCCGCCGTACAGCTCTCGCACCGGTATATAACCGACCGTTTTTTGCCCGATAAAGCCATCGACCTGATGGACGAAGCGGCTGCCAAACTGCGTATGGAGGTAGATAGCGTGCCAGAAGAACTCGACGAAATCATGCGCCGCATCAAACAACTGGAAATTGAACGCGAAGCAATACGCCGCGAAAACGACAAGCCGAAAGAAGAATTGCTTAGCAAACAGATTGAGGATTTAAAAGCCGAAGAAGCCGAATACAAAGCCAAATGGCAATCGGAAAAAGAGCTGATAAACAAAATCCAACAAGATAAAATAGAGATTGAAAACGCTAAATTCCAAGCCGATAAAGCCGAACGCGAAGGCGACTACGGAAAGGTGGCCGAACTGCGTTACGGAAAAATAAAGGAGAAGGAGAGCGAAATAGAAACATTGCAGGAGCAACTACACGAACGTCAGGGCGGCCGCGCCATGATTAAAGAGGAGGTGGACGCCGAAGATATTGCCGATGTGGTATCGCGCTGGACAGGCATTCCCGTAAATAAAATGATGCAGAGCGAACGCGAAAAACTGCTTTCCCTCGAAGACGAACTGCACAAGCGCGTCATCGGGCAAGACGAGGCTATTGCCGCCGTTGCCGATGCCGTGCGCCGCAACCGCGCCGGATTGAGCGACCCAAAACGCCCCATCGGTTCGTTTATCTTTCTGGGAACGACAGGGGTAGGGAAAACCGAATTGGCAAAAGCGCTCGCCGATTACCTGTTTGACGACGAAAACATGATGACGCGCATCGATATGAGCGAATATCAGGAAAAATTCAGTGCAACACGCCTTATTGGAGCACCCCCCGGATACGTCGGCTACGACGAAGGCGGGCAACTTCCCGAAGCCATCCGACGCAAACCCTATTCGGTCGTGCTGTTCGATGAAATCGAAAAAGCACATCCCGACGTGTTCAACATCCTGTTGCAGGTGCTCGACGATGGCCGTCTGACCGACAACAAAGGGCGTGTGGTGAATTTTAAAAATACGATCATCATCATGACATCGAATATGGGTTCGAATCTTATTCGCGAAAACTTCGAGAA